>JAFDAT010000058.1 GCA_019313725.1 Deltaproteobacteria bacterium | reverse complement strand
CACCCGTCGGTCATTTATAAAAAAATCGGCGGCCATGGGTCTGGGCGTGTTTGCAACCGCGAGCATGGGGCCCTGGTTTATCAAAGACGCACTGTCATCTTCCGGTAAACTGAATCTTTTTACCTGGCCGGATTACTCAAAACCCGAGGTTATCAAAGCCTTTGAAAAAGCCACCGGTATCAAAGTCAAAGTCACTAATTATTCTAGCAATCAGGAGTGCATGAATAAGCTGCGCGCCTCCCGTGCTAAGGGGTTCGACATTGCCCAGCCCTCCTTGACCGAATACGAACTGCACATGGAATTTGAACTGTACCAGGCGATGGATGAAAGCAAAATTACCAACCTGAATAACCTTGAACCCTCCTTCTATGAATCATCCAAAGCGCAGGGTGGTGTAATCCGTGGCCAACGCGTAGGCCTGCCCTATGACTGGGGTACAGAGGCGATTGCCTTTAACACCGACAAACTGGACTATAAATATGGTGAACTTTCCTATGGCACCCTGTGGGAACCCGAATTTAATCAGAAGGTGACATGCCGGCCCCATTCGGTATTTATCGGTGCCGGGTTGTATCTGGATGCCATCGGCCAGGTTCCCTCCGACAGGATGTACGATACCTATCGTGATGAAACAAAATTCCGCAAAGTATATGATGAAATCCTCAAATTTTTGGTCGCTCGAAAAAAGAACATCAAAATGTTCTGGAATAACGCCCAGGATCACCAGCTGGCATTTTTGCAGAACGGCTGCCTACTCGGCCAGACCTGGGACGGCCCGATCCTGACCATGAAAAAGGAAGGCAAACCCGTTACCTACATGGCCCCCAAGGAAGGCGCCATGACCTGGGTTGACTCCATGGCCATCGTCAAGAACGCCGAGAACCTCGAGCAGGCCTATGCCTGGATCAACTGGGCGTATACACCGGAAGCCGGCGCTATCATGGCCAAAAGCACCGGTTACAACAGCGTTGTAAAAGGCGTTGACGCTCTGCTGGATGAAAAGACCAAGCAGGGTTTCAAGGAAGCTTATCCGGGCAATGCCATTGATAATCTATGGTGGTATGTTTCCGAAGCGCCGTGGTTTGTTCCGGCGCGTACCGAATACAGGGATAAATTCCAGGCCGCCTAAATCCGGCGGAAAACCACCCACGCCCTGTCCCGGTTTTTACGGAACAGGGCGTGTATACTTTTCGTCGTTACTGAAAAAAAATACTAAAAAAGAGACGATTGTCTCAAAACAACATACCAGGTAAGGAATTTATCGTATGGGGCAAGATGTTGAAATAGCCGATGTCAGCATGCGCTTCGGAGATTTTTATGCTGCTCGCGATATCAATGTACATATCGAAGCGGGTGAATTTTTCAGTTTTTTAGGACCGTCGGGTTGCGGCAAAACCACATTGCTGCGCCTGGTTTCCGGCTTTATGGATCCTACAAAAGGGCAGATAAAGATAGGCGGCAAAGACATGATCGGTATTGGATCGAACAATCGTCCAACCGCCATGATATTTCAGAACCTGGCCCTTTTCCCCCTGATGACGGTGATGGAAAATATCGGATTCGGTCTGGAAGTGCGTGGCATGCCAAAGGTGGAACGAATTAAAAAGGTGGAAGAACTCATCGAACTCGTGGATCTGTTTGGAACCGGGAATAGATATGTCAGTGAGCTCTCCGGCGGACAGATGCAGCGTGTGGCCATCGCCAGAGCTCTGGCGGTGAATCCTGCCGTTTTATTGCTTGACGAACCATTGTCCGCCCTGGATCTGAAACTGAGGCACCATATGCGCGCTGAATTGCGCAATATTCAGCGTCGCACCGGGGTAACCTTCATTTATATTACCCATGACCAGACCGAAGCTTTAACCATGTCGGATCGTGTGGGCGTAATGTCCATAGGAAAACTGGAACAGGTGGCAGTGCCGGATGTCATTTACAACAATCCGGCAACGGCCTTTGTAGCTTCCTTTGTAGGTGAAACCAACCGGCTTCAAGGTACGATCAGCAATATTGATGGTGAGTATGCGGTTCTGAACACAGCATCCGGTCCGTTCTCCTGCAAAAACCCGCAGCGGATGAGCAAGGGAGAGGAAGGGACTATTTTTATCAGACCGGAGACGGTTTTTATGACGAAAGAATCCAATGCGTCTAATTTATTGGCGTGCGGTATCCAAAACTTGAGTTTCGAAGGCGCCTATGCGGTTGTAACACTCAAGACCGAACAGGGACAATTATTAACCATGCGGCTTAATAATGACGGCACCGCCCCCAGTGTTAAGGCGGATGAGAATGTCAACGTGACGTTCAACCGGGAAAACGCTTTCGTGTTAAAAAATGGAGACTCTTCAAGTGCGTGATTTCTGGAAAAATGCTTTAAGAGACCTGGGTAAAATCGGAGTAGCCTACATTATCATTACAGTGGGGATATGGCTGGTGTTCATGATTCTGATACCCCAGCTTATCATGTTTGATTATTCGCTGCGGCCGATGTTGGCACTGAGAGATATCGGTGGCCCCAAAGATGTCTGGACCCTGAAAAATTATATCGTATTTTTCACCAACAAATTGCACATGGCGATCTTTTTCAAAACCATCTGGTCCAGTTTCATCGTGACTTTGGTAGCCCTTGCAATCTGCTATCCCATTGCCTTTTACCTGGCCAAAGTGGTTCGTGGCGGCAAGGTAGGTTTATTGATGCTGGGGCTTATTATACCGTACTGGATCAATGAACTGCTGCGTCTTTTTGCCTGGCAGCTCATCCTGGCTGATTCCGGCATCTTGAACCAGCTTCTAATATTACTGGGAATTATTGTCGATCCGATTAATTTTCGTGCCGGTAACGGGGCCGTCATTCTCGGGATGACGTATGCCTATATTCTTTTTATGGTTTTCCCGATATACAATGTCATGGAAAGTCTGGACCGCAATCAGCTTGATGCAGCCCGTGACCTGGGTGCATCCTGGCTGCGCATTCACCGCCGAATCGTAATGCCACACGCCAAACCCGGCATCGCCGTGGGCTGTACCATGACTTTCATGCTGGCAGCCGGTACCGTCGCGGCCCCGCAGCTCTTGGGCAGCCCTAGCAGTTTCTGGTTTACCCAGGTCATCAACACCAATTTTGAATGTGCCAACTGGAATCAGGGAGCGGCCTATGCAACGGTTTTAATGCTGCTCTGCATGATTTTCATGTTTATTATGCTTAAGATATTCAAGGTCGGTCTGAAAGAGCTTACCCAATGAAATCATCCAAGTCTATTTTCAGAATTGTTGTCGGTGCTTATCTGGCCCTGTTTTTTGCCTATATGTTTCTACCGCTGATTTTTATGACGATTATCGCCTTTAATGCCAATGAAGTACCCCAGATTACGCCCTGGAAGGGATTTACTTTCATGTGGTTCGGAGAACTGGCCAAAGATGAGCAGATGTGGAAAGCCCTGCTGAACAGCTTTATCGTCGCATTTTCAGTCGTCGCCATATCGGTACCCATCGGACTGGGAGGCGCCCTGCTGCTGACCCGGCTGCAGTTCAAGGCCCGCGATTTTGTTTACGGGGTACTGGTTTCGCCCATCCTGACGCCGGGTATTATCCTGGGAATTTCAACATTTCTGTTCTGGGACAGTTATATGAATGTCCCCGGCGGTTTATGGACCGCCATTCTCGGCCAGGCGACCTTTATCACCTCTTATTGCATGCTGCTGATCATGTCGCGCGCCCAGCGCTTTGACCTGACCCAGGAAGAGGCTGCCTTTGATCTGGGAGCAAGCCATCGCCAGGTATTCTGGAAAATAACCCTGCCTTTTTTGAGACCGGCCCTGATCTCGTCGGTGGCCCTGGCCTTTATGCAATCCTTTGACAACTACAACACGACCTTGTTTGCCATCGGCGTCGAACAGACCCTTCCGATTTATATCGGTACCAAACTGCGCAGCTTTATCAGCCCGGCCATGAACGCCTTGGCTGTGGTTTTTATCGCGCTGACAATTATCGGCGCGATTACCTATGAATATAGACGTCGGCGCGAATTGATCAAAATTCGTTAATGTCATCCGTTAAACTTGCCGGATCATGCCCGGCGGTCTGCACAACCATTGCAGATCGCCGGCTGTGTTTCCCTTAAAAGGAAGCCTTTGTTGTTTTAATATTAAGTAGGGGAGACAGATATGAAATTTATGGTATGTTATGACGGTTCAAAGGAAGCCAAAAAAGCCCTGGAACTTGCCTGTGAACACGCAAAAGTGTGGGGTGCCACATTGGAAGTGGCCAATTCAATTATGCGAGAACAATCGCTGAAACGTTCGTTTATCGAAAAGAAAGAACACTCTTTAGAAAATGAGATCAAAGAAATTTTAGGTGGTAGTGGTATTTCCTACAACGTTGAGCTGCTTATCGATACGCTGCGTTCGGAAGAACAGATGGTTCGGTTTGCGGAAAAGGAGGGGATCGATCAGATATTTGTCGGGATCGAAAAAACATCCAAGGTGGGCAAACTGGTGTTCGGGTCCACTGCTCAGTATATGATATTAAAGTCCCCGTGTCCGGTGGTTACGGTAAAATAACGCGTCGGCAATCCGGCATACCATATCTATTTCGCGCCGAACCATAACCTTAATAGTCATAGGCAGACTCGACCTTACCCCCATCTGTATTCCCTGAATGCGCCTTGGTCGGTTTAGGAGAAAAAAGTGGCATGGATGACATTCACAGCCCGGCTCAGATCTTTGGTTTTGGCCAGAAAATAAAGTGCGGCCCGTGATGGCCCGAATGATATCATTTCCACGTTGACCCCTCCTTTTGCTACCGCCGTAAAACAGCGTGCCGCGATTCCTTTCTTTTGAAATAAACCTTCACCCACGATGCTGACGAGTGCCAGGTCGTCCACTGTCTCAATGGTTCGGTAGGGCTTCGGGGCAATGGTTTTAAGCGCCTGTCGCCCGACTTCCAAATCACTGCCGGCCAGCAGGAGGCTGATACAAGTTTGAGAGGTGACCACCGATTTGATGTTGATGCCGTTGTCCGTCAGACTGCCAGCTACAAGGGATAGAATCCCCGGCCTGGCCCCAACTCCCGAGGCATGTACCTTGAGAATGCCGATGTCGGTATCATGGGCAACACTTTTGATGATGCTCTTGTGCCTCGGGCTGCGGGCCGTGATCAGACTTCCGGGGGCGTCGGGGTTTAATGTGTTTTTGATTTCAACCTTGATTTTTTTTCTGCGTACCGGTTCCATGGCACGTGGGTGGAGAATACTGGCCCCGAAATAAGCCAACTCTGCAGCCTCGCTATAGGAAAGTACCGGTATCAGTTTTGCAGCAGAAACCAGATTAGGGTCCGCACTCATGAATCCGTCCACATCTTTCCAGATTTCAAGGAGCGTAGCTTTTGCAGCGACGGCAGCCACCGCAGCCGAGTAATCCGATCCGCCGCGCCCGAAGGTCGTGATATCACCGGTTTTGCTGACCCCGTAAAAACCAGGAATAAACAGGATGACATCTTTTTTCAGCAGTGGATTGATGTATTGCTGAAAATTCCGGGTGGTCTGCTTCAGATCAGCGGTGGCATCGCCAAACTTTCCGTCGGTGAGCATACCTATTTTATGCGGCATCCGGCAGGTCGCTTTGATTCCCCGGCTTCGGAGGATGGCGGTAAGCAGCCGGGCGCTGAAGCGCTCTCCAAAACTGCTAATGATATCATGCAGGCGGGGAGATATTTCTCTTGTAAAATTAAGACCATAGTAAAGCCGTTCGAGTTTGCCGATATTTTTGTTCAAGTCACGGTTGAAATCACCATAGTCCTTTCGGTTATTGATCAGATAGCGGGCAATCAACATGTGTCGGGCTTTCAATCGGCTGATAATTCCCGGAATATTTTCATCGCTTTCAAGGGCCATGTTCATGCCGTTGATCAGCATGTCGGTGATGCCATACAGGGCCGATACGACAATGATGTGGCCCTTTGCTCTTTCTTCAACTATGTCGAGAATTCGGGCAATTGTCTTTTTCCCGTGAAGGCATCCGCCGCCGATTTTAATTACTTTCATTATTTTTCTTTCTACGCAGGCCATTCACCTGCCGATTTCAGCCTTAATGGTCTGATACCCGTCCGCTATAAAAGAAGCCGCCACTTTTTCCTGGGTCTCATCATCGGGTACCAACGCGGACATGTAACCGCCTCTTCCCCCACCGGTCACCTTGGCGCCCAAAGCACCCAGGGAAATCGCCCGGTCGCAGAGGTCCACCAGGATTTCATGGGAAAGATCCATGTCAATCAGGATCTTGTGGTTGGCCGTCATGATCTCCCCCACTTTATTAAGATTATATGTTTCGAACGCTTTTTTCATCTCGACCCCCTGGTCTATAATGGTGTCAAGACGTGACGCAAACAGATCCGGATCGCGTTTAATTTCCTTTTCGACAAATATGTCCAGTTTGGAGGTATCGGCCGTTATGCCGCTGTTTCCCAATACCAGCCGGATGGGCTTTTCCACCTTGATCTGCTCAAAATGCTTTTCATCATTCTTTATCCAGTATTGGATCAAACCACCATAGGTTGAGGCTGTGTTGTCCACGCCGCTTGGAGTGCCATGATAGGCAAATTCACCTTCCCAGCCCACGTGATTGATCTGTTCGATGGAATAGTTCAGTTTGAATTCATCGTTGAGGGCCCGGGCCAGCGAGACGCAGCTGGCCGCGCTGGCACCCACGCCGCTGCCGGCAAGAAGATCCCCGCCATAGGTGATCTTGATGGGTGTTTTTTGTACATCGATCTCCATTACCTCCAAGATGTGGTTGATGGAGTCTACTTGTTGGTGTTTCTTTTTCTCTTTATAGCCTGGAACTTCCATGCGGTTGTCTTCCAGGGTCCACCCCTCGCTGTCTGTCCGCTCCACCACAGCTTCCGTGACAAACGGCAGTGCCGCAAGAATAGCCGGAACCTCGCGTAGAACAAACTGGTCACCGATAAAAATTGTTTTTCCAAATGCGGTGCCTTTTCCCATGACTGTCTCCTTTGTTCGATGAATTCCGAAGATTTTGAATTCATCGTGTTGTTTGGTTGCATATTCGTATTTAATACCGGGGAACGCGTTCCACAAAACACTAAATACGAAACACACAACACCTGCTTAAACAGCGATCACCGGCAGAGCATGGCCCCTTCGAGGGGCCTTCCTCATACCCCCGGCTCTGCCGGTGGTCGCTGATTTTAACGGCCGAGTATTTTTTCCATTTCCGCGATGAGCGCTTCCTCTTTGCCGATAGCCAGGGTCGTTGCCGCGGTAAGACTGTGACAGGCATCGGAAAAGCCTCCAAGATTGCCGGTTGCCTCGGGAAGGAATGTGTCCAGCCCCGGCATCCGCCCGACCCGGATCTCTTCTTCCACAAAGACGGGTGCCCGCATGGAAATTTTGACCTCATCAAACGTGATGGGACCGAAACCGGGTATTTTATTGGGGATAACCTGAAACCCGGCGATGTATTTATGCGAATCGAAGCCCTCGGTTTCTTTGTACATATCACAGAAGGCACCGATCATCTTGACACCCATGGGATCAAAGCGCTCCTGGACATGAAACCACTGAAGATGCTCTGTATGTTTGATTTCCCCCTGCCGGATTCTTTTGATCTGATCCTCGAAAATTCCCGTTTGAATGTCGCGCAGTTTTTCCAGCATTTGATCCGATTCGGGTGTTCTTCCTTCCAGACAGACCTTTATGCCCATGTCCGGTCCATTCTGATAATATCCCGCCGCCCCCAGGGTATCCAGGTAAAAGCCTAGCTCGTCACAGGGCATAGGGCCTTTAGGGGTCAGTAAAATATAGTCCTCGCCCCTGTCATGCTCCTTGATCTCCAGGAGGCCTTGTCGCTGGGTCTCCAGTGCCACCTCTCGATTCTGTGTCGCCAGGCGGCCGTCTAAAAAGAACTGATCGCCCACCGCTCCGATGGTGGCTATATAAGCCAGATCTCGGTTTGCAGGGTCCATTGTTTTTGCAAAAAGATAACACGTAGTGGATGCGGTAATATCAAGATCGCCCTTGAGGCCGAAAAGCTCCGGATCCAGGTTATACACCATGGGATCGGTGGATGGATTTGCTTTGTGGTGGTCTAGGATCAGGGTGAGATTTTTCCCACTGTTCAGCTCCGAGATCAGAGGCGCAATTCTCCCGGCAAAATCAGTAAAAACAATCAGTTTGCCCTCCTGTTCAAAAACCTTTTTTAAGACAGCCGGGTAGGGTTTTTCCAGGCATAACCGCCTGACTTCAAATCCTTTACGTTCAAATGCACAGGTCAAAATGGCGCCGGAAGTGAGCCCGTCTGAATCATTGTGGTGGAACAGTTGTACGGCCTTTTCGGGCCATTTATTTACTTCCCGGATCGCCTTTTGCATGGCTTCGAGTAGCTGGGTTGGCATTTATCTTCTCCTCGTTATTGATGTCATACGAAATAGCTCCCATTAACCAAACGCATGTCTAAAGTCAACTCTTTATTGACATCCGTAACACAAAAACAATAGTTCCTTAACTAATTGATTTTTATTGATATAAATTTAATTTGGCGCCGGGTTTTTCCTGAACACCGTCGGGGCCTTGGTTTTACTCCTTGACGAGGCTGAATACGGTGGTGTAACCCAGCACAATATGAAACCATTCCGCCAATTTCCGCAAAGCAGCAAACCTAATATCCGTTTCGTCTTAACCGACATCGACGACACCCTCACCATCAACGGCCGGCTTCCCGCAGAAGTGTTTACCGCCATGGAGATCCTGCAAAAAAAGGGTATTCGTGTCATTCCCATAACCGGCAGGCCTGCCGGGTGGTGCGACCATATTGCCCGCATGTGGCCGGTTGACGGTGTGGTCGGCGAAAACGGTGCCTTCTATTTCCGGTATGATGAAGACCGTAAAAAAATGCGGCGCCGATATTTCGCGTCAGAAAAACGACGACAGGAAAACCACCGAAAGCTGGAGGCGCTGAAACATGATATCCTTCAAAAGGTTCCCGGGTCAAACATTTCCGCGGACCAGGTCTATCGGGAGGCGGACCTGGCCATCGATTTTTGCGAGGATGTTCCGTCCTTGACTCAGAACGCCATCGAAGAGATTGTGCGCCTGTTCACCCAGGCCGGCGCGCAGGCCAAGATTAGCTCCATCCATGTCAACGGCTGGTTTGGAGATTATGACAAGCTGACCATGACTAAAATATTTTTTGAAGATGTTTTCGAATTGTCACTGGATCTGTACAAAGACCGGTTTGTCTATGTCGGGGATTCGCCCAATGACTGTCCCATGTTTGCTTTTTTTCCAAATTCCGTGGGCGTTGCCAACATTCTTGACTTCAGAGGACGCCTGGACTTCGAACCCGCCTGGATCACCACAAAACCCGGCGGATTCGGGTTTGCCGAAATGGCTGAGATCCTTTTATCCCGTTGAAAGAAACCTTGACTTTGCGGTACAAAATATGATCAATCTCGTGCGTATACTCGAGATGGCAAAAGTGATTCTTGAAAACGTAGTTAAGGCATTATACCAAAACTACGAAGGAGGAAGTGATGCAAGTAACCGTTACACAATCCCAGACACGCAAACCCAAACCGGATGAAACCAATCTCGGTTTCGGCACCATATTCACCGACCATATGTTCAACATGGACTATAGCGTTGAAAAGGGGTGGCACAATCCAAGAATCGAGCCTTACGGCCCCATGGCCCTGGATCCCTCGACCATGGTGCTGCACTATGGCCAGGCTGTGTTTGAAGGCCTGAAAGCCTATCGGATGGACCAGGGCGGCATTCAGCTTTTCAGGCCTCTGGACAACTTCAAGCGCCTGAACCGTTCCTCCAAAATGCTTTGTATTGCCGGACACGACGCGGCCTTCGCCCTGGATGCCCTGAAACAGCTTTTGACCCTCGAAAAGGACTGGGTGCCCAGCCAGCCGGGAACCAGTCTCTACATCCGGCCCACCATTGTGGCCACTGACCCGTACCTGGGTGTGCGCGCCTCGTTCACCTACCGGTTTTTTATCATCTTGTCGCCCGTGGGCGCCTATTACCCCGAAGGGTTCAACCCGATAAAAATTATGGTATCAAAAGACCACGTTCGGGCGGTACGCGGCGGCGTCGGTGAGGCTAAAACCCCGGGTAATTATGCGGCCAGCCTGCTGGCAGGGGACAAGGCTCACGATGAAGGCTACACCCAGGTCCTCTGGCTGGACGGCGTGGAGCAGAAATATGTCGAGGAAGTCGGTTCCATGAACATCTTTTTCGTCATCGACGACGAAATTATCACCCCCATGCTGAGCGGCAGCATTCTGGCCGGCATCACCCGCAACTCCGTCATTCAGCTGGCCGAGCATTGGGGCATGAACGTCACCGAAAGAAAAATCAGCATTGACGAAGTCATGCAGGCCCAGGCTTCGGGAAAACTGACCGAAATATTCGGATCCGGAACGGCTGCGGTCGTCTCACCTGTAGGTGAACTCAAGTATGGCGACCAGGTTATCCCCATCGGAGACGGCAGTGTCGGCCCGGTTGCCCAGCGCTTGTTCGATGCCATCCAGGATATTCAGTATGGCAAAATAGAAGATCCCATGGGGTGGATTGAACCTGTTATTTAAAAAAATGGCAAAAATAAATTCAATGGGTCATCTGCCGGCCTTTGTCGAAAAAATGCAAGCGGCGGGTCTGGCACCGTCGGTCATCGAAACCTTTTCGCACTACTACCGCCAGGTCCTCAACGGCGAGACGGGCTTACTGGCTGAGAGCGACATCCAACCGGTACCGCCCGAAGAGATCGAAGCGGCTGAAAAACTGGTCCGGTACAAGGATGTCGGCCTCGAATCCCTTCATAAATCGGCCATTGTCATCCTCAATGGCGGGTTGGGAACCAGCATGGGCCTGACCCGGGCCAAATCGATCCTGAAAGTGAAGGATGGCCGCTCATTTCTTGAGATCAAGCTGCGACAGGCTGAAATAAGCGGGGCCTGCCTCGTCCTGATGAACTCCTTCAACACCCACGCAGACACGCGGCGGGCTATTGGAAATATCTCGAGTTCAATTGAACCACTCCATTTTATTCAAAATAAATTTCCAAAAATATTGCGGAATGATTTCAGCCCGGTCACCTGGCCGCAAAACCCGACCCTGGAGTGGAACCCGCCCGGCCATGGCGATATCTATATCGCCCTGTATGCATCGGGTTTACTGGAACAGCTGCTGGATAAAGGTATCGAATACGCTTTTATTTCCAATGCGGACAACCTCGGCGCAACCCTGGATGCCACCCTCCTGGGATATTTTTCCTCCAAAGGGTTCCCATTTATGATGGAAATCGCCCGACGCACACCGGCGGACCGCAAAGGCGGCCACATCGCCCGCCACAAAAACGGGAACCTCGTCCTGCGGGAAATTGCCCAGTGCCCCGAGAACGAAATCGCGGCATTTCAGGATATCCAGCGCTACGGATATTTCAACACCAACAACATCTGGGTGAACTTGTCCCGCGTATATACCCTCATTCAGGAACACGGCGCCATGTACCTGCCCATCATCCTGAACCCTAAAACGGTTGATCCCCGCAATAGCAAAAGCCCTGATGTGTATCAAATCGAAACCGCCATGGGATCCGCCATCTCTCTTTTTGACAATGCCACGGCGGTGAGGATATCGGACGAACGCTTTCATCCGGTCAAAAAATGCAATGACCTTATGGCAATCCAATCAGATTGCTATGTCCTAACCCCTGCCTTCCACTTTCTGCAAAATCCCGCCAGAACCCTTGACCGTATCCAGATCCACCTCGATCCGATCTATTTCGGAAAAATTGACATGTACAACGACCGGTTTAAACACGGTATTCCCAGCCTGGTTACCTGCAAATCGCTGGAAATAAAAGGTGATTTCTTTTTTGAAGAGAATGTGCAGATCAGGGGGCGTGTCGTCATGCAGAACCGCACCGGTGAACCTGTGGTCATAAAGCAGGGCTCCGTAATCGAGGAAGATGTCCTGTTTTCCTAAATCTATCTAAATAGCATTGGCCATATTCGTTCCCGGCAGGTTTAAAAGTCTGGACAAATTCATTAAATATGATTATTGTCTGTTTATCCAGTTGTCCTGTTTGTTGAAGTTGATTCCGGGCCTTGCCGAAAGCTAAGATAGAGCTTCTACTCCCAGTGTATCTTTGTTTCCGAGGTTTGAATGCCAACAAAGGAGGACGCGTAATGAAGATCAA
>JAFDAT010000057.1 GCA_019313725.1 Deltaproteobacteria bacterium | reverse complement strand
CCGATTTCCGGCTGCTGGATGGCCTCGCTGGCAAACCGGGTCGCCTGTTTGGATATGTAGTCGGGTGAGTTGCCGCCCCGATCCTGTAGCATCAGGGTAAAACCCGAGCCACTTCCCAGGCCCGGTATGGCCGGCGGTCCGAAGGCAAACACCTGTGCCTCGTTGATGGCGCCCCGAAATTCACGGTTAAGCTTGGCTGCCACCTGCAATGCGGTCAACTCCCGTTCATCCCAGTCTTTCAACGAAATGAACAAAAATCCGGAATTGGGAATCATGGCATTCGACAGCAGGCTGTATCCTGTTGCCGCGGTGACGAACTCAATCTCGTCATGCTTGATGATGAGCTTCTCCAGTTTCTGGGTCACGGCATCGGAACGCTGCAGGGAGGCGGCATCTGGAAGTTGAATATTGACGTACAGGTACCCCATGTCCTCTTCGGGCATGAACCCGCCGGGTATGCGTTTGCCCACGAAACCCATGGCCACGCTCAGCCCGATGACGATGATGACGCCGATGATAATCTTGCGCGCCAGCATGCGCGTAAAAAACATGTAAGCGTTGGTAGTGATGTCGAATGTTTTGTTGAACAGGCGGAAAAACAGCCCCAGAGGACCGCGGTAGGGTGTCTGCTTTCTCAGCAGCAGGCCGCACAGCGCCGGGCTCAGAGTCAACGCATTGAGCGATGAGAAGCAAACCGACACGGCAACCGTAATGGCGAACTGTTGGTACAGCCTGCCGGTAATACCCCCCATGGCGGCGACCGGTATAAACACGGCTACCAGAACCAGCGTGGTGGCAATGACCGGCGCAGTGACCTCCTCCATGGCCTTGACCGTAGCCGCTTTGGGGCTCAAACCCTCTTCGATTTTGACTTGCACCGCCTCCACCACCACAATGGCATCATCCACTACAATGCCGATGGCCAGCACCAGGCCCAGCAGGGAGAGCACGTTGATGGTGAACCCGATCAGGGGAAATACGATAAACGCACCCACCAGGGAAACCGGTATGGCAATGGTCGGAATCAGCGCCGCCCGCCAGTCCTGGATAAAGATGAACACCACGAGAATGACCAGAATCAGCGCGATAATAAGGGTTTCGATGATTTCATCGATGCCGGCCGTAATCGCCAGGGTCGTATCCAGGGAAATGTCGTAACGGATGCCGCCGGGAAAACGCGTGGCCAGGTCGGCCATGGTGGCCTTGAGTTTCTCCGCCAATTCCACCGCGTTGGCGCCGGGCGCCTGGTACAGGGCGATCATGGCGCACGGTTTGCCGTTCATGCGTGTAAACATGTTGTAGGTTTCCACGCCCAGTTCGACCCTTGCGATGTGCTTGATCTTGACCTGGGACCCTTCGTCCGTAGTCCTGACGACGATTTCACCGAACTCCTTTTCAGACTGCAGCCGTTCCGGTAATCTGACCGTGTAGGTGAATTCGGTTCCCGGAGGGGCAGGTTCCGCACCAAACTTGCCGCCCGGCACGATCACGCTCTGTTCACGGATGGCAGTCATGATTTCCGGAACCGTGATCCCCAACTGTGCCAGACGGTCCGGTTTGATCCAGATGCGCATGGAGTAGTCGCTGGCGCCCATCACATTCACCCGACCGATACCCCTTGTCCTGGCCAGAATGTCCTTGATGTTGATCAAGGCGTAGTTGCCCAGAAAGTTCTGATCGTACCGGCCGTCTTCCGACGTCAGCGTCACGATCATGAGGATATTGGGCTGAGATTTTTCCGTTTTGACACCCAGCCGTTTGACCTCCTCGGGCAACTTGGCCGTCGCGGCAGTCACCCTGTTCTGCGTAAACACCGTGTTCATGTCCGGATCGGTGCCGACTTCGAACGACACCTGTATCAGCATGGTACCGTCGTTGGCATTGGTCGATTTCATGTAGATCATGTTCTCGACACCGTTGATCTCCTGCTCCAGAGGAGTCGCCACGGACTGTTCCACACTGATGGAATCGGCTCCCGTATAGGTGGCGCGCACCTCCACCACCGGCGGCGTGATGTCCGGGTACTGCTCGATGGGAAGCGTCTTCAGGGAGACGACCCCGACGATCACCATGAAGATGGCGATGACCATGGCCACAATTGGACGGTTGACAAAAAACTTACCCATACTAACTAACTCCCTTTACAGCCCATCACGGGCCCGCAACAACCTAACTTGAGTGGTAATAATCGGACCGGTTCCGTATTTACAGCTGAATCTGATGGTCCATAAATATTGATAGGCATCGTGAAATCCGGTTTTTAAAACCAATTGTATCATGCAGCAAACAAAGGCTTTCTTGAAGTAAAAAGAATAAATCAAAATTCTTATCGATAATTCAGCGTCTGCTTGTCCTTGAGGGACAAGCAGACAGACGCTGAATTATTGTTGGTCGATCTTGTGCGCCTTGGGATTTACCACCATCCCGTCTCTTGCCGACTGCAGCCCCTCGTAAACCACCTTCTCCCCCGGCTTCAGCCCTTTTATTATCAGCCAGGATGAATCAATTGTCGGTCCGACGGTGATCTCACGTCTGTCGATCTTGTTGCCGTCGCCCACCACAAAGACACTGTAAAGCCCCTGAATTTCGGTCACACATCGCTGGGGGATCATGATGCCGTCTTCCACGACATCAACTTTTGCTTTCACCTTGGCAAACAGGCCCGGGCGCAGCAGTCGATCCGGATTGGGGAACGAGGCCTGGATCAGCAAGGCACCGGTGGTGGGATCCACCTGCCTGTCGATAAAGCCGACCTTGCCCTTGTGTTCGTACATCGAACCGTCCGCGAGTATCAGATCGAGCCCCGCCTTCTTCCTTGCATCCGTTTCCGTTTTCTCTCTCTCCTTCATGAATCTATTCCACTCCAGATACTGGGTTTCCGTGATAAAAAACTCTACCAGAACGGTATCGATGTTGGAGACTGTATTCAGAATTACAGGATTGGGATCTTTTCCCACAAAATCCCCCACCTTGGCCTGGGTTTTGCCGATGATGCCGTTGATGGGGGAGTAGATCTTGGTGTAGCTGAGCTGTATATTGGCCGCCCTCAGGTTGGCTTCTGCGGCTTCCACCGAGGCTATCGACGCTTCATAACGCGCGACGGCGGCATCCAGGTCGCTTTTGCTCACCGCATTTTCCTCGGCCAGGGGCCTGATCCTGGAGAGATCGCTCTCCGTGTAGGCCAGAGCCGTCTTGGCTTCCGCGACCTTGCTCATCTTTGCCGCCACCTCGGCTTCGAAAGGCTGGCTTTCCAGGGTGTAGAGCGGCTTGCCCTTTTTGATAGTGGAGCCCTCCTTGAAATGGATCCCCTCGAGAAATCCCTCCACGCGTGCACGAATGGCAATGTCCTTGAACCCGTAGACCTGGCCCACAAACTCCTGGTAAAGGGGAATTTCCTCTGCTTGCGTCTCGATCACGGTGACCTTTGGCGGGGGAGGCGGTGCTTTTTTCTCTTCCGCGATTTTATCGCAGGCAAAAAGAAACAGGCACAGTACACACACGACCTTTATCATTGAACCTTTCATGGCAGTCTCTCTATTTATTCTATGTTAATAAAAATTTAGGCGTTATTTCAATAACGTGCATCGTTAAAGCATAAAGGCTTTATAAGCATTGATCAGGCCGTTTGTCGAAGCATCATGGGAGCGGACAGGGCCGTCATCTTTAAGTTCGGGCAGAATCCCGGCAGCCAGCTGTTTGCCCAGTTCCACACCCCACTGGTCAAAGCTGAAGATATTCCAGATGACACCCTGAACGAATATCTTGTGCTCATACATGGCGATCAGGCTTCCCAGTACACGGGGGGTCAGCTGCCTGAAAAGAATCGAGTTGCTGGGACGATTGCCCTCAAACACCCTGTGCGGGGCAAGTCTTCTAATATCGGCTTCACTTTCTCCAGCACTTTTCATTTCCTGGACAACATCGTCAGATGTTTTTCCATTCATCAGCGCTTCGGTCTGGGCAAAAAAATTAGACATCAGGATCGCATGGTGCTCGCCGATGGGGTTGTGGCTCCTGGCCGGCGCCAAAAAATCCGCTGGTATAAGCCGGGTACCCTGATGAATGAGCTGGTAAAAAGCATGCTGACCGTTGGTCCCCGGTTCACCCCAGACGATCGGGCCGGTTGTGTAATCAACCCTGCGGCCCTGCCGGTCAACAGACTTGCCGTTACTCTCCATGTTCCCCTGCTGAAAATAAGCCGGAAATCGTCTCATATACTGGTCATACGGCAGAATTACTTCGGATTCGGCCTTGAAAAAATTGATGTACCAGATACCGATCAGGGCCAGCAGCACGGGGATATTCTTCCGGTAGGGCGTTTCGTAAAAATGCCTGTCCATGGCATGCGCGCCCTCCAGTAACTTCACAAAGTTATCGTAGCCGATAAAACAAGCAATCGAGAGACCGATGGAAGACCAGAGGGAATATCTTCCCCCGACCCAGTCCCAGAACCTGAACATGTTGTTCCGGTCGATACCGAAGGCTTCAACCGCTTTTGTATTGGTGGAAACCGCCACAAAGTGCCGTGCAATATCCCCCTCTTGCCGGGACATCTCTAAAAACCACTGCCTTGCCGAAAAAGCATTGGTCATGGTTTCCTGGGTAGTAAAGGTTTTGGATGCGACGATAAAAAGCGTGGTCTGCGGATCCAGATTTTTCAAGGTTTCCGCCAGGTGCGTACCATCGACATTGGAAACAAAGTGAACAGCAATGCCTTTCTTTGCGTAGGGCTTCAGGCATTCGGCTGCCATTGCCGGCCCCAGGTCCGACCCCCCGATGCCGATGTTGACGATATCACAGATGGCCTTGCCGCTGTACCCCTGCCATCGGCCGGAGGCAATCTTGTCGGAAAACCGCCGCATCTGATCAAGAACCCGGTTCACGGCGGGCATGACATCCTGGCCGTCAACATGAATGGGCCGATTTTCCCTGTTGCGCAGCGCCACGTGCAAAACCGGACGGTTTTCGGTTGCGTTGATCCGCTCACCGGAAAACATCTTGACGATGGCATCCTGCAATCCAGCCTCTTCCGCCAGGGCAATCAGCAGGCCGAGGGATTGTTCCGTAATCCGATTCTTGGAAAAATCCACGAGAAGATCATCGAAAATAACCGAAAACGTATCAAACCGTTGTGGATCCCCGGCAAACAGATCCCGCATGTGGACATCTTTGATCTGGGCATAATGGGCCGTCAGCCGCTGCCAGCTTTGTGTCTCGTGGGGTGCAATCATTTCAGTCATGGTGGTTTGGTATAAAGTGCCTTCACCCGGTCATCATTTGAGGTCGCTTAAATTCGGAATCCATCGCGACAAAATCTCCTTCAATTTCCCGTTGCCTTTGATCTCATCCAGGAAATCGTTGGCCGAGTTAAGCAACGCATCGTCATTTTTACGCACGCCCCAGGCCAGGTACTCATCGGTCAGAAACAGCGGAATTTTCTTCATGCCGTATTTCTGGTTGGTCTTTTCCAGCATGAGAACCGCGACACCGTCATAAACCAGCATATCAATTTTATGCGTCTTCAACCCCTTGACCGCCTCAGCCGACGTTGCATAACGCTTGATCGAGTTGGCCATATTCAACGCTTCCATGACATAGATTTCACCGGTGGTGCCTTTTACGACACCGACGTTCATGGCTACCACCTGGGCCCGCAGGGCCGGGTAGTTGGTCAGGTGCTGGAACTGTGGCCGGTTACTTACCAGAACCATCTGCCCGGTCTTGAAATAGGCCTTACTGAAGTTAATTTCATACAAACGTGCTGAGGTAACCGACATCCCGGCCATGACAATATCTGTCTCGCCGGCCACAAGCTGATCGATCTGATCTTCCCAGTTCACCTCCACAAACACCGGCTTCTTCCCCAGATACGCGGCCAGCTCCCTGGCCAGATCCGCCTCTGCACCGACGACTTCTTCACCCGACATGTAAATCAATGGCGGGTAGTTGGTGGAAACGCCGACCCTCAAAATGCCCTCGTCGGGCGCCACCTGCGCCGGTTTATTCCCGGTGGCACATCCCGCAACGGTGAACATGATCACCAGGATCGCCGCCGCACCCCAAATCCATCTCTTATTTCCATGTCTAAGCATCTGCTTCTTCACCCGTTTCCATTTCATTAGAAACAGTCAGCCGTATTTAAGAACAGTATTCCTGTCCCAAAACCTGGGATACTAAACACCATTCGTGCTGATGCATGTTTCTAATGTGTATAAATTTTCATGAATTCGCGTAAAATGAACATACGAATAATTTGGTGATAGTGGATGTCTCATGCTTTGTTGTGCGCGTCAGGGCATGAAAATTTATTGTAAATCTTGAACGCATTGGTTTTATAATACTTGACCAATGCACCTTCGTCGTCGACCACGTAAATGTTGAAAACTTGACCATCTCCGAATTCGGCGTTGTCCGCCAGGGTCGCCTGCTGCAGTTTCCAGGCTGTCCGCCAGGCAGCCACATCCGAATCCAGGGGTGGATCATCGAGTTCGGGTGTGAACTCGGTTTCAAGCTGCGTATCGGTCTGGCGCTGATAATGCACACGGAATCCTTTGGGTTTTCTGATCCAGCCCTTGTCGATGACCTTCAATGTCTGGCCTATTTTCATGTGGTTCTCCTCATATATGGATTTCTATGCACCTGGGCGTGTGTCTACGGTGCGTCATATGTCATATGGCCGGCCGTTTCCTTTCAAGCCAGCTCGTCCTCAGCGGGAAATTCGATGGGTTCATCAACGTCGTAGTGATGCACATCCACCTGCGGGAAGGCGATCCGGATGCCTTCGTTTTCAAACCCGTACTTCACTTTTTCGATGAGGTCGCAACGTGTGAACCAGAACTTCGGGTTGTCCACCCAGCATCGCGCTCCCAGCTTGACCCAGCTGTCCTCCAGCGCCAGCGTGTAGACCACGGGCCTGGGGATTTTCTTGACCCTGGGGTCGGCAAGCATGATCGACTCCATGATGCGCTTGGCTGTCAGGATATCCTGATCGTACCGAACCTGGACATCCACTTTTATCCGGCGGGTCTTCGTAAAGTGGTAATTGATGACGATGTCATTGAGTATCTGCCGGTTGGGCACGAACACGGTTTTTCCATCAAACGTCTTCAGGCGCGTGTTTAAAAAGGTGGTGGCCTCCACCTTGCCCAGCAAGTCCGCCACCTTCACCGTATTGCCCACCTTGAACGGCAGGGTCGGGATGTAGGGCCGAAAAAGAACCATTACGCCGATGGCTGCCAGACTGACCACCATCAGAAATCTGAAAATGATGACTGTCTTGAACCCAACTTCGGTGGTTGCCGCTATAATCACCACAAATAAAAACAGGATATAAAAAATGTTGCTTACAATGGATATCAGGTTGGCATTCTTGGTGAGCCTGCCCAGACCGATTTTCAGATGACCGGTCAGCCACTTGGCCAGGTAGAGCCCCACGATGAGTATGACCAACGCTATGGCCAGTTCCCGTCCGTGAAGGGCCATGATATCCCGGATGTGCTCCAGTTTGCTGAATTCACTTCCCATGTCTACTCCGTTTTGTTTTTATAAATTACAGTTATTGGCAAATCATTCGCAGAAAATGATGCACGGCAAGATAATGCTGCGCTAGTTTAAGCAAGGATTGAACCACAGATTACACCTGAATGCAACATTGGGTATTATTTCTCGGCAGGGATTTGGGGCACGGGAACGCGCTCAATCTTGCGCAGTTCAGCCTTGAAGGTCCCGAATGTGACCCGGCTCTTGACCAGCACAGGTATCCTCCGTGGGTCGGCGGTCACCCAGACACGAATATTGGAATCCGCATTGCTGCTGAAAAGCTCCACATCGTCCATGATAGGTTCGAGAACATAGGTATCATAGGTTATGTCGCCCACCTGAACCTTTTCCCTGCGCAGGATGTTAACCCGGCCGATGACATTTATTTTGCCGTCTGTTATCGGGCATTCGATCTTCGCCGACACTTGAAATGGCTGCAGGCGGAGAAAATAAAATGCCGCAAGGGGATCGAAGGTCCCCGGCATGATGGGGACATACTTGGGCGTACCTTTATTGCTGATATATTCGAGCTCATTTTTTTTCCAGTCAAAGGTAATCACTCTATCCTTGCGGTACCCGCCTTCACGAATTTTCTGTTTGTATAGCAATGAGTGAATCATGTTGATATCGGCAAAGGATTCCAGCCTGTCCCTGATTTTAAAAATCCGGTCTATACCTTTGTTGGTCCGGGCCGTTACTTCAAAGCGGTACGCTTCCACACCGTTCAAGGTTGTCATGGGCAGCACCTGCAGCACGGCTTTACCGGCGCCGACGCCGCCCCACTTAAGATCAAATGTAAGCTTTTCCCCCGGTACGAACGGACGGGCTGAATCGTCAGCCGCAAGTCCCCCCGGATAAACCGCAAGGAAGGACCCCATGATCATGGACACAACAACGACTCGGATAGGATAGAACATGCCGACTCCTTTTGATCGGTAAAACCTTGTTCGTCACCGTAACGGGCCAAAATATATATTCCGGTTGACGACCGCAATTGGATTTTTGTAAGCTGTAGAACCCGTTTGGAAAATACATTTTCCAGACGGTAAATTCGGTAAAACCGCAAGCGAGGGAATTTGACATGCAAAGAGTGCTTATATACGTCATCCCGATCCTGTTTCTTTTTACCACCCAACTCGCCGTGGCCAAAACACTTTATACGTGGACCGATCAAGACGGGGTGGGGCACATCACCGCAACCAAACCGCCGGCCGGGACAGAACCCACCGATAAAATCACTTACACCGTCAAGCCCAAGAATGAAACCCCTAAAATCGACCGGCATAGAGAAACCCAGCGCAAAGCTTTGCTGCTGGAAAATGATGCCCGCAAAAAGGCCCGAAGAGCGAGACGGGAAGCAGACGAAGCCAAAAAAACAATGGAAGCGGCCATCGAAGAAGCCAACCGGATGAAAGCGGAAACCGATGAGTATATCCGACAATGGGGGATCCAGGCTCGACATCGCAAAAGCATTAAAGCCAAAATCGACCGCAAGAAAGACACTACAAATCAGGCCGTAGCTGAATCAGAGCGCCTGATAAAAATTGCCACAGAGGCTGAGGCCAAAGCACAGGCGGCCGAAAAAGAACATAACGACTTACAACAACTTTCCAGCGAATCCAAAGCATACACCCGAACGTTAGAAGCCGAAAAAAAGGAAACCGCACTGCAATCAGAGTAACCCCTTGGGTTGCAACGCCAGGCAGTCACCCCCACCATGTCTGACAATTGACAACAAGAATGAGATGGTTATTATTTCTGTAAGCTTTCAGCGCCCACCGGGCATGAAAATTTATGGCCTGCCGGATTCTTGTGCGCATGCCAGCATTGAACGTGTGGCACCAATCCGGTAGTGCAATACCCAAACTCAAACAAAGGAAACAATGATGAAAAAATCTATTCTATCCCTCGTTGGAATTCTGCTTCTGACCATACTCGCAGGCTGTGCCGGCATGAATGCCAATACCGCTCACACCCAGACCTCTCCGGTGCTGGACCGCATTGCTGAAACCGGCGAACTCGTGGTGGGCACCGCCGGCAGCATGCCGCCCCTTAACATGACTACCAAAGACGGGCAGGTGGTGGGAATCGAACCCGACATCGCCCGCTATATCGCCAACGCCATGGGCGTTAAACTCAGGCTTGAAACCATGCCCTTTGCCGAGCTCTTACCGGCCCTTGAAGCGGGAAAAGTGGACATGGTGCTTTCCAACATGACCATTACGCCCCAAAGAAACTTGAATGCCGCTTTCGTGGGGCCCTATTATGTATCCGGCAAGGCTTTTTTGACCAAACTGGAAACCATTGCACTGGCCAGGGAGGCTGCGGACATCAACAGTGCCGAGACAACCCTGGCGGTCCTCAAAGGCTCCACCAGTCAGTATTTTGCCGAGAAGGTCATCCCCGATGCAAACCTCATCACCACCGATGATTACGATGCCGCCGTGAATCTGGTGCGCACGGGAGAAGCGCATGCCATGATTGCCGATTACCCCATTTGCCTGGTTTCGGTTTACCGTTATCCGGAAGAAGGGCTCCTGACGGTAGTGACCCCCTTGACCTATGAACCCATCGGTATTGCCGTTCCGGTAAATGATGCCCTGCTGGTCAACTGGCTCGAAAATTTTCTGCATACTCTCAAAGCCAGCGGCAATCTTGAAACCATCGTAGACTATTGGCTCGAAGATGCTGCCTGGCTTCAAAACCTCAAAGAATAAATTCGCCGGGGCGAATTTATGGTACGCGGCTACGCCGATAGGATACACATAAAGCGCCCCGACCGTTTGCGGTCGGAGCGCTTTAAGTGTGTCCTTTGTCCTCCGCTTTATCAAGCTATAGCGGTTCAGCCTGAATCCGTCAGATCACCGCGGCCCTTTTCGGATTTCAAAAGCCAGGTTTTGATAAGCGTATTGACGAGGGTCGCCAGGGGAATGGCGAAAAAAACACCCCAGACCCCCCATAATCCACCGAACATCAGCACCGAAATAATGATTGCCACCGGGTGAAGATTAACCACGCCGGAAAGCAGTAGTGGCGCTAAAATATTCCCGTCAAAAATCTGGATAGCGGCATAGGCGATTAAGGCATAGGCCATATCGCCCCCCCAGCCCCACTGGAAATAGGCGATCAAGGCCACCGGCAGAAACATCACTGTCACACCGATATAGGGCAGAATCACGGAAAGCCCCACAAAAAATGAAAGCAGCAGGCTGAACTCCATGCCCATAAACTTGAAAACGATGTAGCTGATGCCCCAAATAATCAGAACTTCCCAACCCTTGCCGCGAATGTAGTTGGCGATCTGCTTATTGACTTCAAACCAGACGGTGGTGGTCAGATCAAGATTGTCCGGCAAAAGCTTTCTGATCCATCCCAGTATGTAGTTTTTGTCTTTCAGGAAGAAAAATACCAGAAAGGGCACCAGAATGAGATAAACGATCATGGCAAATATACCCATGACCGATGCCAGGGACAGGGAAAGCAAACGCCTGGCCAGTGAAGTCAAGCCCGAACTGATCGCATCGAATATCTGTTTAATCTGGGCCTCGGAAATAAAATCCGGGTATCTCTCGGGCAGCAGCATGAGTTGCTTCTGTCCGTCGATCAGCATGGACGGCAACTGCTGAATCAATTGGCTGATCTGGCGGGAAAGCAGCGGAAACAGCCAGATGATCAAAATGAACAGGCTGGCGAGGAAAGAGAGAAATACGATGATAACGGCCATAAGACGGGGTATTTTCCACCGCTGAAGGTAGGCCACCATGCCCTCCAGCAGGTAGGCGATCACGACGCTGGCAAAGACCGGCATGAGAATCGTGCCCAGAAGAAAAACGATTGCAAATCCCAGCATCAGCATCAGCCCCAGAATAATCATCTGCGGGTCTGAAAAATACCGTTTGGTCCAGTCTCGAAATATTTGCAGCATAAATTCAGGTCTCAGCGGTTTGAGCGTATATAGTTTAAAATCTCGTGCCCTATTTGAATCTGGGGGTGTTTCTTCACCATCTGCCCGGCTATTTCCTCGGCTTCTTCCCAACGCCCCTGCTTTATATAATAATCCGTCAGCGCATAGAGGTAATCCAGGTTGTTCGGTTCAAGCCCGGCGGCCCGTTTCAGGGCGGCTTCGGCTTCCTCGGGCCGGTTCAAATGCTGTAAAAGAATTCCCAGGTTGTAGTGTACGCGGGGTCTGTCCGACATGCCCGCCGCCGCCCGGACAAGGTAAACGGCGGCACCTTCGTAATCTTTATTTTCCGCCAGCAGAAGCCCAAGTGAATAGGCGGCTTCATAAAATTCCGGATTTGCCGCCACCGCTTCACGAAACAACTTCTCTGCAGCTTTGTTCCGTCCTTCCTGGTTGTAAAGCATGGCAAGGTTGATTTTGGCCGGTAAAAAAGCATCGTCAATCCGTATGGCCCTCAGAAAATTCGCTTCCGCCGCTTCCGTATCTCCCAGGGCGAGATACATGTTGCCCAGATTGTGTCCGGCAAAAGCAAAATCCAGGGAATAATGCATGGCCGCCTTGTACTCTTCCAGAGCCGCGGCAAAGGCTTTCTGCAGGGCCTCTGTTTTCAATCGGGTCGCCAACGGAACAAGGTTGGCAGCGGCCTCCATGCGCACACCTTTTACCGGATCGTACAACAGGGGCGCCAGATTTTTTATGGCTGCCTCCGGATCCTGAGATGCGGATCAAAGCCAGTTCATCTTCCAGGGCACGCTTGAACGTCCGCTCCCGGGCGTCACCCCGGTAGGAACTCAGCAGTGACAGGGCCGTCGACCTGACAATGGCAGGAAACAAGGCATCGTTGGCAATTCTGATAAGACCCGCCCTAGCCTCGGGTTCAGCCCTGCGCGCTTTGGCGAACACGGTCCCGTAGTGCGGCCGACGGCGGATACCGTACCATTTGGCAATGTATTCTTCTGACCATTGATCTGTTTTATTGCTGTGGCACTGCGTACAGGCATTGGGGGCTTCGAATGCCATGCTCAGGTCCGGTCTGGGGATTCGCAGACTGTGATCGAAACGGTAGTCCACCCCCATGTAGTACCTGCCCGGCATATGACAGTTCCTGCACTCGGCACCGGTCCCCACCTCGATGATCTTGTCGCCGGTTTTAATAGGCTCTCCCGGTTCGCCCTTTTGCTTGTGAAAGTGGTGGTCCCTGGTGTCGTAGATGTCGCTTCGGTGGCACTGGAGGCACAGCTGGTTGCCCTCCTTCAGTGGTTTACAGGCATGGACATCGTGACAGTCGCTGCAGCGAACCCCCTTGCTGTACATTTTGCTCTGGGTAAATGACCCGTATACATAGACTTCGTCCAATATCTGGCCATCCGTAAAATAGAGGGACTCCGTCAGCAGCTGGGGAACCATGCTCTCCAGAAAATCGTTGTACTGGTGGTTGAAATCTCCAAGCTGTGACCGGCGCGAGTGGCACCGGGCGCACAATATCACCTGTTCACCGGCATCCATCGTTGCCGTGTTCACCACCAGGTCATAATTTTGAACGGTCTGCGAACGGGCCATGGGAGGCGCATCGGCCCACGCCACGTGCCGGGACCCGGGACCATGGCATGCCTCGCAGCTGACATTGATTTCAGACCAGGTTGTTTGGTAAGCGTCTTTCTCGGGATCATAGCCTTTTTTCAAATTCGTGGAATGGCATTCCGCACACATGCCATTCCAGTTCTGGGCGCTGTTGGTCCAATACAACCAATCTCCGGGCAAAAGTTTTTCACCCGGATAGAGATGATACCACTGCCGCTTTTCGACATCCCAGGCCATGGGAAGACACTGCAGCCGCCCCCCGGGAAAAGGCACCAGATACTGCTGAAGCGGCCGGAATCCGAAGGTATATTTAATTTCAAAATCACCCATTTCACCGCCCGGCCCCTGGGTGTTGACAAAATAGTGCGCCCCCTTTCGAAAAAAGCGGGACACCACCCCCCGGTGCGTAAAGGTGGCATTATTGAAATCCCCCAGAACGCTGGTTTCGTCCGCGACAGCCATGGCCCGGTCATGATCCGAACCCTGCCACCGGTTGTGCTCCTCCCGGTGGCAGTTCAGGCACCTGTCCCGCCCGACAAATTCAGCGGCAGCCTGAATTTTTGATGATGCCTCCAAACCGGACATGTGCCGGTTCTTCAGCAGGTACAGCGGCAGTGAGAGCACGATGGCCAGGGTTGCGATGATGCCTGTGATTTTCCAGTTTTGCATAGATTTATTGGCCACGAAGACACTAAGACGCCAAGAATATCTTCTTTTCTTTGGGCCTTGGTGGCTATTTCTTCCTATTGCCCTCTGCCTTACAGCATCCGGTTGAATTGTTACTGGCCACGAAGACGCTAAGACGCCAAGAATTATTAGATGATAATTCTCTGGATACCCTCCTTGATCAGGGAGACATTGAAGTTGATCAAAAATCCAAGGCGCTTACCCGTAAGTCTCAGATGACTGATGATTTGAGCTTTCCACACCGGATTGGCGTTCTCCACAGCTTTGAGCTCACACACAATCAAATCTTCGACAAGTACGTCCAGGCGCAAACCTTCATCGAAAGTAATTCCATCATATAGTATTGGCACCGGCACTTGCCTGCGGGTATGTATACCTTTTTTTGACAATTCGTGACAGAAGCACACTTCGTATATTTTTTCCAGTAATCCTGGTCCTAATTGCTTGTGAACCAGATACGCCGCATCGACAATCTCTTTGGCCAGTTCTTCTTCCCTTGTTGTGATTTTTCGATGGTTCATATATCTCTTGTAAGATCCCTTTAAGCTTTAGTGAACATATTGTGTCTCATTTATTCTTTGAGACTTAGAGTCTTCGTGGCTACCTTTCTTTTCCCTTCTTCTTCGAGCCTTGGAGTCTTCATGGCCTTATCACCTTTCACTCATTCTTCGAGTCTTTGCGCCTTCGTGGCCATATCTCTTTTCTCTTGTGCGTGGAGCTTTGCCAGCTAAATGGCTGTCACCTGGTCGGCACTGAAGCGTTGGCGCTTCATCTTTTTCCCCGTATCAACCGTCACGACACTGTTTTCGATATTAACGGCATAGTAATCCAGTGCTCGCGGGGCCGGTTTGCTGATGACGTCACCCATCAGGTTGAAGGCGGAGGCATGGCAGGGGCACTCGAACCTGCTTTTCTCTTCATCCCAGATCACCGTGCATCCCAGGTGGGTACACTTGCGCGACAGCGCCAAAAAACCGCCGTTTTCCAGTCTTGAAAGATAGAAATGCCCGCGTTGAAAGGCGGTTACCGTACCGGCCGGAAAATCCGCAGCCTGGCCGCACGTGATCAGGCCGCCATATCCCTCAAGCGGCTGCATGGCCTTTCCCGGTTTTATAAAAGCAATGACCAGTCCTATCAACTCCGCCAGGGCCAGACCCCCCAGTAACCACCAGAGCATATTCAAAAATCGCCTGCGCGGTGTCAATGACGCCGCTTCCCTGGTTTTCATTTGATTTTTCTTTTTAAACATTAATCACTTTCACACACCATATAACAAATCATCATTTGCCCCAGGGCCAGGCCAGGGCCATGTCCGTACCCCGAAACCACAGGCAGGTGATGGTCAGAACCACATACATCACCATTAGAAAGATGTAGAGGCTCTGGACCGCTTCGTTACTGTCGGCTGAAAACCGCCTTTTCAGGGCCATCAAGAATACAGCCGCCGCACCGGTGAAAATGATTACCGGCAATAAGCCGCTGCCGACAACCGGTGGAAGCATCGGCAAGGCAGTCGTAAAATCGAAAAAAAACGCATCACCTAAAATTCCGGCTGCAGTAAAAAGGACCGCCGCCGCTACCGCGTAAATTCCCATACGGCGGCCATTTTCTGAATAAAACCAGATGCCGCCACGGTTGGATGCATAATTTATGTAGGGCACAAGTAGTAGCCCCCCCGACAGCAGTACAGGGATGACCAGAACGGAAAAAACGGGATGAACATGCAGCAGCAATTCCTGCAATCCGATAAAAAACCAGGGTGCTTTGGCTGGATTGGGGCTCAGGCCGGGATTGGCCTTCATGTCCAGGGGCGCATTGATAAGAGCGGAAAAAATCAGCACAAAAGCCACAACCACCAGGGCGACGACAAGTTCCCGAAGCAGCAAATCAGGAAACACCGGGGTACGCCGCCTTTCCGCTTCTTCCTCATCCGGCACCAACGGCACAACCACACCACCGGCTTTTCTGACACGCCAGAAATGAAACAGCCCAACCATACATATGCCGGCGGGCAAAACAGCCGTGTGCACCGCAAAAAACAACAGCAGGGATGCCGGTCCGATTTCTGTCCCGCCCCTTATGACCGCTTGCAGCCAGCCGCCGAGAAAAGGAACATAATCGAGCATTCCCGTACTGATCGTGATAGCCCAGTAGGCCAGCTGATCCCAGGGTAAAAGGTAACCGGTAAAATTAGAAGCCAGAATCAACAGAAACAGCACCATCCCGATGACCCAGTTGAATTGACGCGGATGGTGAAATCCGCCGGTGAAGAAAACACGCTGCATGTGCAAAAACAATATGATGACCAGAATGTTGGCGCTCCAGTGGTGCACGTTGCGTACCCACAGGCCGAACCGGATCTCATGCTGGATCATTAAAATGGAATCGTAGGCCATGTCCGGAAAAGGTTTATACACCAGTTTCAACAGAAGTCCGGTGCCAAAAAGAAGCATGATCAGGACAAATGCCATACCGCCCAGGCCCCAGGTGTGGGTAAACCGCACGGCTTCTTCAGGAACTCTCCGCGGTCGAAAATGGAAAAGCATGGTTTTCGGCAGATATTTACCCGGGTCCCCCGATGTGCCTGCCCGGTTTGAGCCTCGGCGGACAGATTGGCCGATACGCTTAAAGAGCGGGCCGGCGACCGATGGAGTTATTTTTGATTTCATATGTGAGATTACGCTTATCTGAAGCGTGTCATGCGGACTTTTATTCTTTTAAGTTTGAACATTCTGTTCATATACATTAGAAACATCCATTAAGAAAAGAATACAGGATAATGCAATGAAAAGAAAAGAAAAAATTTTACTGCTGTATCCGGGGGAATTTTTTTCTCAGGGATGGGGCCGTTTCATACGCCTGAAACCACACATGGTGTACATCTATTCATATCTAAAGCAATTTTTCGATGTCACCGTCGTCGATCTGGAAAATGAATTCTCCCGGCCGGAATCGCCGGAAGCGCTTACCGCCTTCAAGGCAAAATCGCTTGAACGCATAAACGGCATATCTGCTGATATGGTGGCCATATCATGCTGGTCGAGCCTCAACTATCTCTCCACCGTTTTTTTTGCCGAGCAGATAAAACAGCAGCGCCCCGATACACCCATCATCGTCGGCGGGTATCACCCCACCTTCATGCCCCAGGATTTCACCTATCCCGACAACCCCTTCGACCATGTGGTGGCGGGTGAAATTCAAAATATTTTCAAAGCCGTTCATCCCGAGCAGTTCCAAGAAATCAACACCTATAAAATTTCGCCTGATTTTCGCACATATCCTTATTTTGATAACCAGAAAACACTGGGCATATTTCTGGGGTCCGGCTGCCCATTCAACTGTCGCTACTGCATGGAGTATAAAAGGCGGTGGAGCAGCCTCCGCGTGGATGACGCCGTGGCATTGATCCAGCGATTGACCGATGAGGTTAAACCGCGCTATTTTACCATATTCGATGCCTGCTTCGGTTTGAACAACCGGTGGCGCAAGGACTTTTTATCCGCCCTGTCCCGGGCCGAACTGGACTGCTATTTCTGGCTGGAAACCCGGGTTGATATCATCGATGAAGAAGATCTGGAATTGATGGCCGGGCTGAATGTCAAAATGGATTTTGGCATTGACTCTTTTTCAAAATCCATGCTTAAGATCATGAATAAAACAAAAGACCCGGATGCCTTTCTGAAAAAATTTGTGAATATTTCATCTCGCTGTAATCAGCTTAACATACTCCACGATATTTATCTGATTTTTAACCACCCCGGTGAAACCGCAGATACCTATGCAGAATTCCGGCGATTTTTCCAGAATGTCGTCACACCGCAACTGGAAGGTGGGTATCTCCGGATAAAATATCAACGTTTTTCTTTTTACCCGGGAAACTATATTTTCAACCACCTGGAAACATTTGAACAACAATACGGTTTCAAAGCGAATTATCCGGAATGGTGGAAACAGGAAGGCAACCACTATCTGCATTCCAGGGACATCACGCCCTCCATCGATGAAAGCGGCCGGCCCTACCATGTGCCCTTGAAGGAAACATCGAAAATGGTGAAAGCGTTCAATCGGAAAGCAAAACAAAAAGCGCTCTGGGAAAGACTGCATGCGTTTGATCTGTAACTCGGTAAGGGTTTGCTCAGAAATAAGTTCGCAGATTTTCAGAGTTCAGGCGCCCGTTCAGCAAGACACGAAAATGCAGAAATATCTGGCATATTTCGAATTTTCGCAACACAGCTGAGCGGGATGGATGGGCGCTGAAAATGTGAAGTTATTTTTGAGCGAGCCCTAAGACCGCCCGAGGACCTCAACAGGGTAACGTTGAAATACAATAATTCCACAATTAACCGAAACGATACTGGATACTTGATGCTGGCAGATTCCCGGCATATGTGATAGATAAAAGGCAACCCCTTACACTTAGGATAAAA
>JAFDAT010000392.1 GCA_019313725.1 Deltaproteobacteria bacterium | reverse complement strand
TACGGACGCTTCAGGTAAAGGAAACCTCCTATTTCTACCTCCTGCCCAAAGATGTGTTTCTGGATATCTGCCGGCGGTTTCCGGTTTTTTCCGAATTTTTTACCGACATTTTTGGCAAACGCATGCTTGAAAAATCATATGCCACCATCATTGCCAAAACCGCCCGGTCCGGCGAAGAGGGGCTCCAGTTTTTCAACCAGCCCATTTCCAACCTTTGCACCAGAAAACCCATATTCGGGCTTGTTGATTTGTCCATCCGCGATGCCGCCAACCTGATGGTGGAATATAAGATCAGCTCTTTGTTCATCAAAGATAATGATGGAAAGTGTGTGGGCGTGCTTACCGAGAAAGACCTGACCCGCAAGGTGGTTGTCTATGCCTGGGACGTCGACCACCCGGTGTCTGAAGTCATGACCACCGCGGTTCAAACCGTTTCGAGCCAGACGCTGATTTTCAAAGCCCTGATGGTGATGATGAAGGAGGACATCCGCCACCTGGCTGTCATGGGCAGTGATGATGAAATCGTGGGCATCATCTCCAATCGGGATATTCTGACTGCTCAGGGTCAGTCGCCTGTGTTTCTGCTGCGGGAACTGGCCGACGCCGACAGCCTGGAAGAGATCATCGACCGTCACAACAAGCTGCCCAGGCAGATCCGGAGCCTGATCACCAGTGGCGTCCAGGCCAGGAACCTGACCCGTTTCATCACCACCGTATCCGACACCATCCTGAAGAAACTGATCGAGTTTACCCTCGCGGAGCTGGGGCCCCCGCCGGTAAAGTTCGTGTTCATGATTCTGGGGAGTGAGGGCCGCAACGAACAGACGCTCAAAACCGATCAGGACAACGCCATCATCTTTGAAGACGTGCCCAAGAGCGAAAAGGAAAAGGTCATGGCATATTTTCTGAACTTTGGCGAAAAGATCTGCGGTCTGCTGGACAAAGCCGGCTATGCGTTTTGCACCGGCGGGGTGATGGCCAAAAACCCGAAATGGTGCCAGCCGTTGTCCCGGTGGAAAGCCTATTTTTCAGAGTGGATCCATGCCGCCGAAGGCAAAGACCTGCTGCAGGCGAGCATTTTTTTTGATTTCAGGGGCGGTTACGGCGACATGGCACTGATCGACAGGCTCCGGCAGCATCTCTTTGCCGCCCTGGGCGGCTGGCCGGGATTTTTCAGGCATTTAACCGAGAATGCCATGTACTTCAGGCCCCCCATCAGTTTTTTCAGAAACTTTGTGGTGGAGTCAAAGGGGGAGCACAAGGACACGTTTGACATCAAGAGCGCCATGACCCCCATCGTTGATTTCGCCCGGATCTACGCCTTGAAAAACAAAATCGAGGAGACCAACACCCTCGAACGCCTGAAGCAGCTGCGCAGCAAGCAGGTTTTACAGCAGCAGCAATACGAAGAACTCGAAAAAGCCTACGGTTTTCTCCTGCAGACCCGTTTCGTCCGCCAGGTCACGGTGATTATGGATGAAAACGGCCAGCCGGACAACTACATCAATCCCAAGAAACTGACCCGCATCGAGCAGAAGATGCTCAAAGAGATCTTCACCCGCGTGGAAAAATTTCAGTCCCGCCTGGAGGCCGATTTCATCGGCCTGGTCTGACCGGCCATTACTTCATCAACCCGGCTGATACGTGGCGGGCATGTGAAACTTCTGCAGGGCCACCGCCAGAGCAAAGAGAATTAAACCGATATTTTATTTAAAATAGCACGAAATAAATCTTTTTCGTGATGAAGCAACAGTCTTCACACGTGGGGTGCTGCAATAATCTCCGCCAGTTTCTTTACGGCACCATCAATTGTGGCCTCATCGGCCATGGTGAAATTGAGGCGCATGGTGTGATTCCCGACTTCAGGGTCGGAATAGAAAAATTTGCCCGGTACAAAGGCCACATTCTGCTGCACACATCGATGGTAGAGTTCCTGCATGTCATAGTTTTCCGGGCCTTCGACCCAGACAAACATGCCGCCTTCGGGTTTTGACCAGGTGAACCCCTCCGGGAAATAGCGCTGCAGTGCTCCCAGCATGGCGTCTTTTCTCGGTTTGTACAGTTCGATGATGTGCGGCAGGTGCTGTTCGAGATACCCGCCCTGAATGTATTCGGCTGCAAGGGCCTGGTTGAAGGTGCTGGTGTGGAGATCTACCCCCTGCTTGACCATGACCAGCCAGTCCCTGATTTTTTTCGGTGCGAGGTAGTACCCGATCCTGAGCCCGGGGGCAAACACCTTGGAGAGCGTGCTGACATAAATGACATGCTCGGGCGCCAGTGTCTTGATGACCGGGAGGGCCTGTCCCGAATACCTCAGATCACCGTAAGGGTCGTCCTCGATGAGCAGGGCATCATGGATTTGAATGATGTCGGCGATATGCCGGCGGCGTTCCAGGGGAATGGTTCTTCCCGTGGGGTTTTGAAATGTGGGCACCAGGTAGATGAATTTTATCGGTTCCCGGGCAAGCACTTCCTCGAGAGACTCCGGGACAAGGCCGTACGCATCCGACACCAGGGTAACGTAGCGGGGTTCGTAGGGGTCGAAAGCCTGGAGGGCGCCGAGATAGGTGGGCGCTTCAACGGCGATCGGGTCGTTCCTGGAGATGAAGATTTTTCCGGCGGCATCCAGCACGCCCTGGGAACCGCTGGCGATCAGAATATCTTTCGGTTTGGCCTGGATGCCTCTTTTGGCCGCCAGGTAGCCCGGAAGCGCCTCGCGCAGTGGTGAAAAACCCTCGGTTGGGTCGTACTGGAGGGCGGACGGCCCGTATTTTTCAAGTACTTTTTGGGTCAGGATCTTCAGTATGTCGATGGGAAAGCTCTCGGGTGCGGGGATACCCCCGGCAAGGGATACCATGCCCGGTTGGGAAACAACCTTTAATATTTCACGGATGGTGTTGACGCTCATCTTTCGGGTTCGATCCGCCAGCAGTTTCTGGATATTCATCCGGTTCTCCTTTTAGATTTCGTTGGCGGACTGGAGCATACAGTGCAGCAGCACGTTACCGCCGGCTTCACAGTCCTCCCAGGTGGTTTCCTCGACTTCCACGTGGCTCCTGCCACCGATGCTGGGAACGAAAATCATGGCCGTGGGGGCAATCTGATTCATGTAGCTGGCATCGTGGCCGGCCCCGCTGACCATGTGAAGTGCGGAGTAATTGAGCGTGTCCGCCGTTTTGAGAACACGCTGGACCAGTTTTTCGTCAAAGGGCGAATGCTCCACACGCCAGGTTTCTTCGATGTTGATGGGGCATCCTCTCCTTTTGGCGATAGCTTCGAATTCTGCCTTCACCTTCTCCCAGGCTTTTATGGCGTGTTCGTCATCCCAGGAGCGGATGTCCACCGTAAAATGAACCTTCTCGGGGATGATGTTTCTGGAGTTGGGATAGTTCTGGATTTCTCCTACGGTGGCAACCATGTTACCGCCCATTTTTTCGGGGAGCTGATTGACCTTCAGGATCATTTCAGCTGCGGCGCAAAGGGCGTCGTGGCGTCCCTCCATGGGCGTCGGTCCCACCTG
>JAFDAT010000056.1 GCA_019313725.1 Deltaproteobacteria bacterium | reverse complement strand
GATTACTTTAAAATCAAACGATTTGCCATTTTGTATAAGCTGCTGGACATGGACGACGGCGAACTGACCAAAACAGGAAAACTCCGCAGAAAGTTTGTCATGGAAAAATACAAAGACCTCTACGATGCTCTTTACGATGAAAGTGTCAGCAAAAAAAAGGTCGAGGCTTTTTTCCAGTACCAGGATGGCCAGACCACAACGGTCGAGGCTGAAATGTCTTTTTATACGATGGAAGGGGTTGCATGAGTTATTTTTTTCAACTGGTGGTGAGCGGAATCGTGGTAGGTTCCATCTATGCGTTGTCGGCGCTGGGATTCGTGTTGATCTACAAGTCGAGCCGCGTGCTGAACCTTGCCCACGGACAGATCATCGCTTCCGGCGCTTTCATTACCTATGCCCTTACCGTTTGGGTGGGTATCCCCATTGTGATTTCTTTTCTGCTGAGCATGGGCATCACCTTTTTTCTGGCCATGAGCGTGGAGCGGGTTTTTCTACGCCGGCTGATCGGTGAACCCATTATATCGGTGATCATGGTCACCATCGGTCTGATGTCCATCATTGACGGCCTGATTTACATGACTCCCTTCGGGGCGGGAAATTTTTCATTCCCCGAATTTCTGCCCAAAACGCCGGTTGCACTCTGGGGTGTTTCCATCTCCTGGACCCAATTGGTGGGTGTGATCATCACATTTATCATGATCGGCGGCTTTACCTGGTTCTTCAAAGCATCGACGGTGGGTATTTCCATGCGGGCGGTGTCGGATGATCAGTTCGCCTCCATGTCCATCGGTATATCCGTACCCAAGGTGTTCGGGCTGGCCTGGGCCGCTGCGGGGTTGAGCGCTGCCGCTGCCGGAGGCATTCTCGGCAATATTACGGGGTTGAATTTCTATGTCCTGCATTCCTTCGGCATCATCGTTTTTCCGGTGGTCATCGTGGGCGGGCTGGATTCCATTTTTGGTGCCGTGGTAGCGGGCATCATCATGGGGCTGATTCAGCAGTTTGCCGCCGGCTACCTGGACGGCAACTGGGGGCTCTACGGTACTGCGGATGTGCTGCCCTATATTATATTGTTGATTATCCTGTTGTTCAAACCCCATGGTCTTTTTGGTATTCATGAAATAGAGCGGGTGTAGTAAATGTCTGAAAATAGATGGTTAGCCACGGGTAACTTTTTTACCTCCTACAAAGCGGAACAGCGAATATTTCAGACGCACATCGACCGGTTGGTTTTTATCGGCTTACTGGTTCTTATGTTTGTCTGGCCCCTTATCTTCGCGGTCAGCAACAAATACATGCTGGTCATCGACAGCATTCTAATCGCTATCGTGGCCGTCTACGGGCTGAACCTGCTTACCGGGTTCGCCGGTCTGATTTCCATCGGCCATGCTGCCTTTGTGGGGGTGGGCGCCTATACGCTGGCAACTTTTGCCCGGCTCTTGGGCAGCAACCACGTGCTGTTGACCCATTACTGGCCGTTGATGATCGTGCTGGCAGGAATTGTGGGGGCAATTATCGGTGGCATTGTGGGATTGCCCTCGCTGCGCTTGAAACACCTCTACCTGGTGATTGCCACCCTCTCGTTTCAGATGATTTTTCAGTGGGTCATCAATTTCTCGAAATTCTACGACCAGGGGCAGTCCATTGCCATCGGCCGGGTTTTCTGGTTTACGGGCAAGGTGGCCCGCAAACAGCACTATTTTTTGTGGTATTATGTCATCCTGGTGGTTGTCATTATACTGGGCTTTGCCGTGCGCAACCTGCTGCGCAGCAAGCACGGAAGGTGCCTGGTGGCCGTGCGTGACAACGACCGTGCCGCCGATGCCATGGGCATGCACCCCGGCTTCACCAAAGTGTACGCCTTTGCGTTGGCGGGCTTTTTTGCCGGCGTGGCCGGGGCTCTGCACGCCTATTTATGGCGGGGAGTGGGATTCGAGTCGTTTATGCTGCACCACTCCATCTCTTACCTGGCCATGGCCATCGTGGGTGGACTGGGCACCCTGGTGGGCTCTATAGTCGGACCGGTAGCAATCCTGATGCTGGAGCTGCAGGTGGAAAGTTTGTCCGAATTCGTGGGCCACTACTTTACGTCTATAGGTGATGTGGCCACAGCCCTGCGGCCGCTCTCCTTTGGTCTGGTGATCGTGCTGTTCCTGATGTTCGAGCCGCGCGGAATTGCCAACTGGTGGCGGATTGTGCGCTCGTATTTCAAGTTGTGGCCGTTCCGGTACTGATTGCTGAAATATAGCTGACCTGTCAATATACGTTCGATCGCTCGTAAATAATTAACCAAAGCACAAAGGGAGGAAGAAATGAAGAACAAACAAATCACAATTATGTTGGTTGCATTGTCTTTTCTGTTGATTTTGGGATTTTCCACTCAAGTATTAGCCGGAGAAACCTATAAGATGGGTATGTCGGTGGATATCACCGGAGCGACTTCAGATATCGGCAACCCCTATTCAAAGGGTGCCGAGGACTATGTCAAGTATGTCAACGATGAAAAATTGCTGGGTAACGACAAACTGGTGCTCTTTATCCGCGACGACGCCTATAAAACGGAAACCACCAAGCGCAATTTCGAGGATTTTCTGGATGAAGACATCGTGCTGTACCAGAACTACTCCACCGGCAGCACACTGGCTCTGAGACAGGATTTTGATGAAGAAAAAATTCCCACCATCACGGCTTCTTTTCATGCCGGCAATCTTGAAAATTGCAACTATCTTTTTTTGCCCATCGCTTCTTATTCCAGCCAGGCCGTAGGGTTGGCCGAATATGTCGTGGCCAACCACAAAGGTTCCAACAAAATCAAGGTGGCCATGTTTCTGCATCCGTCCGCTTTCGGCCGTGGACCCTTGGGCGATGTCAAAAAAGCGATTGATATCGGCCTGCCCATAGAATTGGTCGAGGTCGTTGAACACGGCAAGGACCTGGACAACACGGCCATGCTCAAACGCTTCCAGAGCAAGGGTGTTCAGTACGTTATCAGCCAGACGGTTCAACCGCCGGTGGCCACCATGCTGAAAGGGGCTCAGAGCCTTGGCATGGCCGCCTCTACATACGGCGAAGCCGGCAAAATCACCTTTTTGGGCTGTCACTATGCCGGCGGACCCGACCTGATCGGCCTGGCCGGATCGGCTGCCGAAGGCTTCTACTGGACCACTTCCTACAAGCTGATGACCGCCAAGGGCCCGGGAACGGATGCGCAGCTGGCCCTGGCCAAACGCTACGGACGCGATGACAAGTTGGCCAACTCACAGAACTACACCAACGGTATCATGGTGATCCAGGTTGCCGTGGAGGCCATACGCAGGGTAAAGGCCAAAAGCATAAAAGTTAACCGGGCAAACCTTTTCGAAGAGTTGCAGGCCATGAACGGCTACAACGCCTTTTACCCGCTGACCACAGTTGGTCCGGTCTCCTTTTCGAAGACGGACCGTGAGGGCGTGGACACCCTGCAGCTGTATGTGGCCAAGGGCGGCGTGTTCCATGAGCTCGGTGCACCTTTCGTATCGGAATATGTGCAGAAGTTAAAAAAATAATATCGTTTCACGATATTATGAAACGCGGCTATGCCGCTAATAAATAGGGAGGGTTGCCTCAAGCAACCCTCCCCTTCTAAAGTGAAAGATCACATGAATACCCAAACACCCAACGGCAATCTTCTCGATGTCAACAACATCGAGGTCGTTTACAATGACATTGTCCAGGTGCTGCGCGGTGTCAGCCTGAGCGTAGCCGAAGGCAGCATCGTCGCACTGCTGGGCACCAACGGCGCCGGCAAAACAACCACGCTGCGGGCCATCAGCGGCCTGTTGAAGCCGGAAAACGGATTTATCAAGGACGGTTTTGTGAAATTTGAGGGAACGGACATCACCAACGTTCTGGGCACGCAAGTGGTCAAACTGGGTGCGGTGATGGTTCCGGAGGGCCGCCGTGTGTTCAAGCATCTGACTGTGGACGAGAACATTCGTGTAGGCTCCATCACCCGCAAGGACGGCACCCAGAACATCCGTAAAGACCAGGAACTCATGTACGAGCATTTCCCGCGTCTTTCCAGGGTCACCAACCGGCTGGCTGGTTATTGCTCGGGCGGCGAACAGCAGATGATCGCCATAGCAAGGGCGTTGATGGCATCACCCAAAATGCTCATGCTGGACGAACCGTCGCTTGGACTTGCCCCCCTGCTGGTCAAGGAAATTTTCGAGAATATCGAAAAGATCAACAAGGAGATGGACACCACCCTGTTGATCGTGGAACAGAATGCCAAGATCGCCCTGGACATATCGACCTATGCCTACATCATGGAGTCCGGCAAGATTGTCCTGGAAGGCCCTTCGGATGATTTGAAAAACAACCCCGATGTCAAGGAGTTCTACATGGGGGTCACCCAGGGCGGTGGGCGGAAGTCATTTAAGGACGTCAAGTCCTACAAACGTCGCAAACGCTGGATGTAGTCCTAATTATTTATTTAACACCTGATAGTTCAGGTATTAAATAAATAATTAGGACATAAGGCTTTGCCGTATCGATAAATATATTGGAAATTTCGACGAACCCAGGTTGGGAGAAGGCAATGAAATTAGTAGCAGCCTACAACGGTACGGACGAATCCAAATTGGCCCTGGATCTCGCTAAAAAACATGCCAAAATTTTCAACGCCAAACTCCTGGTCATCTCATCCAGCGAAGGCGGAAAAGGGGAAAAGCCGGAAGAGATCATCAGGATAGAGCGTGAGTTGGACCAGATTAAGGAAGATCTCCAAAGGGAAGGGATCGATGGCGAAGTGGATCAACTCGCCCGGGGGCTTTCACCCGGGGAGGACCTGGTGATGTTTGCCGAGGAAAACGACATTGACCAGATCTATGTGGGCATCAGGAAAAAATCACGTACCAGCAAGCTCATCCTGGGGTCGACAGCGCAATACATAATTCTGAAAGCCAAGTGCCCGGTTACCTCCGTCAAATAGTAACATCGCTGCGCGATATTACTCGACGCGACTTTGCCGCTGTGCCGGATATCCATCTACTTTTATCAACGCATTACGATGACTGTCTCCAATAGCACTTAAATCAACCACGAACATCAAACGCAAACACCCCCCAAAAAATAGGAGAACATTCCGACCATGGGACTGCATGATTTCACTTTTTATGATCTGATAAACCGTAACGCACGCTCCTTCAACAACAGACCGGCCTGGCTGGAAGCAGACGACGGCAGGTCGTTGACCTTTGGCCAGTTCAAAGAAACGGTTGATCGTCTGGCCAGCGGCCTGCAGCGGAGCGGCATCGAAAAAGGGGATCGGATCGGTGTCGTGGGAAAGAACAGTCTGGAGTATTTTCTCATCTACGGTGCAGCCGCGGCCCTGGGTGCCATCGTGCTGCCTGTCAACTGGCGGTTGTCAACGGAAGAAGTCATTTTCAACCTGAATGATTGTGAACCCAAGGCCCTGTTTGTGGGCAGTGACCATGCAGAAATGATTAACGAAGCCAAGGAGAGACTTGCCGGCGTGGAACAGATTTACAACCTTGAAATCAACGCCGGCGCGTTTTGCGGTATCGAAACCATCCTGGACAATTCCGGACTGTTCGAGCCGGCCGATGTATCGGCTGACGACGGATTCGTCATCATCCACACGGCCGCCGTAGCCGGGAGACCACGCGGGGCCTTGTTGAGTCACGGAAATTTGTTGTGCGCCAATCTCACCATCGATTATTACTTTGAACTTTCGCCTGTGGACGTGCACCTCAGCCTGTTGCCGCTTTTCCATGTCGGCGGTCTCTTCATGGCCACCGCGAGCTTTCAGGCCGGGGCCAACAATGTCAACATGCATAAATTCAATGCGGATATGGCCGTGGAACTCATCGAAAAGCAGCGCGTATCCATTTTATTTGAATTTGCCCCCATACTCTCTTCCATTATCGAGGCTGCTGAAAAAACCGGCAAGACCCTGCCATCCTTAAAATCGGTGGGGGGACTGGACGCTCCGGAGACCATAGAAAAATATCAGCAGCTGACCGGGGGCAACTTCTATTGCCTGTACGGCCAGACCGAAACCTCCTGCGTCGCTACCATGGGGCGCTATAATGATAAACCCGGGTCGGCCGGCAAACCGGTTCCCCTGGGGGCAATACAACTGGTGGATGATTACGACCAGCCGGTTTCCCCCGGGCAGACCGGCGAAATCACCATGAAGGGCCCCATGGTGTTCAAAGGATACTGGAATCTTCCGGAAGACAATGCTCACACCTTTCGTGAAGGGTGGCACCACACCGGAGACCTGGGGCGCTTCGATGAAGACGGCTTTCTGTGGTATGCCGGGCGCAAACCAGAGAAGGAGCTCATCAAGCCCGGCGGTGAAAACGTCTACCCCGCCGAGGTGGAAAAAGTGATCCTGCAGCACCCGGCTGTCGATGCAACCGTTGTTTTCGGCGTGCCCGATCCCAAGTGGAAGGAGGGCATCAAGGCGGTGTGCCAGCTGAAGGTTGGTCAAACCCTGGACCCTCAGGATCTGATTGATTTTGTGGGTAAACGGATTGCACGCTTTAAAAAACCGCAGTATGTTGAATTTATACCTGAACTACCCATTAAAAATGATGGCGAATTGGATCGGGAAACAATCAAAAAACAGTACGGCGGTAATCAATAGCCACTGAATAGCATTCAAATCGTTTAGCCTCAACGCCTTGCACATTCCAACTCCGTTCCTTGGCCAGACAACCCTTGCATCGTTTTCCCTTATGAAAAAAGGATAAAGAAATGGTGATGGAAAATTACTGGGCCGACAGCTATGTTGAAAAAAAACGCTCCTTGGCAGATGCAATTGAACTTATCAGATCCGGTCAAAGGGTGTTTGTCGGATCTTCCTCCGGTGAACCTCAATACCTGGTGAGAGGCCTGGCAGAAGCTGCCGATCAACTTTCCGACATCGAGATTGTCCGTCTGCTGTCTATGGAAAGTGTCCCCCTGACTTTGATTGCCAACAAGTCCAAAGATGAAAATTTGAACATCCGTTCCTTTTATCTGGGGTCCGTACGGTCGGAAGAATTGGCCAGAAACCAGCGCTTTTTGACACCGACAAACCTCTCTTACATTCCTCGTCTCTTTAAAAGCAGGATGTTTCCTTTGAATGTCGCCTTGATACAGACCAGCCCCCCCGATGACTTCGGGTGGATGAGTTTAGGTGTTTCAGTCGATATTACCCTCGCGGCAGCTCTGTCCGCCGACATCGTGATTGCCCAGGAAAACCCGCAGATGCCCTGGATACTGGGGTCAGGGTTTATACATGTCAATGATGTGGATGTTATTGTGGAACACGAAGAGGAGCTTAAAACCATCAGCAGCCATCAGGACGCTGAACAGGGAAACATGATCGCCAGGCACGTGGCCAGACTGGTGGATGACGGCTCGACCATTCAGATCAGCCTGGGGGCGACGCCTTCTCAGACGCTATTGGCATTTTCTGAAAAGAATGATCTGGGCGTGCATTCCCTATTCACCACAGATGGGATGATGCACCTGGTATCAAAAGGCATTATTACCAACAGAAAAAAAGGGTTTAATGAAGGAAAACTGGTGGCCAGCACCGCCATTGGATCTAAGGAACTGTATGAATTTTTAAATTATAACCCTTCCGTTGATTTTCATCCGGCTGATTATGTATGCGATCCCAGGATTATTTCCCGACACAATCGGATGGTCGCCATGAATATCGCTATTGCCATCGATCTCACCGGCCAGGTTGCCGTGGATGCTTTCGCGTTGAATCATTATACGGGTGTTACCGGTATCAACGATTTTATAAGGGGTGCCGCTTTGGCGGAAGGGGGAAAATCGATTCTGATGCTCAATTCCACCCATGCAAACAGTGAGAAGAGCTGTATTGTCCCCAGTTTAAACGATACCGCCGTGGTGGTCCCAAGGAGCGATGTACACTATGTGGTCACGGAGTATGGCGCGGTCAATCTGCTGGGAAAAAGCTTTCAGGACAGAGCCAAAGCGCTTATCAGTATTTCACATCCGGAATTTCGTGATGAACTTTTTTATAAAGCAAAACAAATGGGGCTCATCAGTGCCGATCGGACAATGAAAAAATCTTTGCACAGCATCTATCCCTTTAAGCTGGAGGAAACCATCGAGATTGACGGCGCTTCCATTACGGTGAGACCCGCAAAACCGGTTGATGAAAGACGCATACAGGAACATTTATATGAGATGGAGGAAAATGACGTCATTGCACGGTTTTTTCACAAGAAGTCCCGATTTGTACGCGACGAGGTGGAGAATATATCCCAAATCGATTATATTAAAGAGTTCACCCTTGTTACCGTCATTGGCGAGATCGGCTTTGAAAAAGTGATCGGTGTTGGTGAATATGCACTTGACGAATCCAGCAACACCGCTGAAATCGCCTTTTCTATAGACAGCGATTGGCAGGGAAAAGGGCTGGGTAAGGTTCTCATCAGAAAGTTGTCCGAAGTGGCCAGGGAAAACGGCATCTCGGGTCTCAAGGCTTACGTGCTTCCTGAGAACCAGGGCATGATTCATCTCTTCAACACGCTTCCCTACAAAGTCAACACCACTGTCGATGACGACATGGAGTTAAGTTGTAAATTTGATGAATTGAAAAGCGTACTTTAAAATTTCAATTTCCGTTTGATTCCAGCACGGAATAAAGCTAACATGTAGCAATGTAAATAGAAGACGGCAACAGCCCAAGGAGAAAAAATGGTAAGAACAGAAATTTCTCTGTTTATGAAGAATGAACCCGGGGAGCTGGGAAAACTGGCGACGTTTTTCGGTGAGGCGGGCATTAACATCGATGCCATCACGATTCAGGATGCATCCAGCTACGTTCAGGAACTGTTCAAGGCGCGGGGAAAATCGATCAAACGCGTGGCCTCGCCGGCCAGCTACAACTCCATGCGCAAGGATTCGGCCATGTTCGCGCTGATCCGGCTTTTGCCGGCGGACGGCATGATCAACACAGCCATCGACCTTCTGTCCAAGCACGAATACATCTTTGACATGATGCCGGTCATTGCACTGGAACTCGACAACACGCCGGGTGAACTGGCCAAGATCACCACCCGTTTCGGTGAGGAAGGCATTAATATCAACTATGTTTACGGATCCGTTCCTTCGCCGGATGCGAAATGCCTTTTCGTCTTTTGCCCGGCAGACATCGATCTGGCGGCCAAGATTTTCTCATCCTGAGAAGATTTTCAGAAAGTGAGAAGATCAGAAGGTAAGCATGTGAGGGAGTAAGATGGCTGTAAGCATTTACCTTCTTAACTTCTCACGTTCTCACCATCTTTCTTTTAGCGCGCTGTGCCGGAACGCAGGCGACGCTTGTCCCGCAGGATGTGATTGGATATGACCACGCGCTGAATTTCCGACGTGCCTTCATAAATGGTAAATACCCGGGCATCCCGATAGTATCTTTCCACCGGATAATCCTTGGTAAACCCGTATCCGCCGTGAATCTGCAGGGCCTTTGCCGTAACCCGGTTCACCATTTCAGAAGCAAACAGCTTGGCCATGGAAGCCTGGAGGGTGTAGTCTTCGCCGCGGTCTTTCATGGCTGCCGCCGAAAGCATGAGCTGCCGGGCGGCTTCGATCTCCGTGGCCATATCCGCCAGAATCCAGCGCAACCCCTGAAACTTGGAAATTTTCTGGCCAAACTGTTCCCGGTTTTTGGCGTACTTGACCGAAGCGTCGAATGCGGCCTGGGCCACCCCCAGCGACTGGGCTGCAATACCTATCCGGCCGCCATCCAGGGCGGTCATGGAAATCTTGAAGCCGTCGCCCTCACTGCCCAGTATGTTGGCTACAGGTATCCGGCACTCTTCGAAAATAAGATCGGTGGTGTCGGAAGCGCACAACCCCATCTTGTCTTCCAGGTGCCCCACAATGAATCCGGGCGTACCCTTTTCCACCAGAAAGGCGCTAATGCCCTTGTGCCGTTGCGATTCGTCGGTCTTGGCCGTGACGATAACCAGCCCGGCGTTTTTTCCGCTGGTGATAAACCGCTTGGTGCCGGTGAGTATGTAGTGGTCACCGTCCCGCACGGCTGTGGTGGTCTGGCTCACGGGATCTGAACCGGCGTGGGGTTCGGTCAGGGCAAATGCCCCGATATAATCCCCCCTGGCCAGCGGCTTTAAATACTTTTTTTTCTGTTCTTCCGACCCGATACGCAGCAGGCTTTCGCATACGATGGAATTGTGCACCGACATGACCACGGCCGTCGATGCACAGGAATACGCGATTTCCGATAACGCCAATACGTAACTGACCGTGTCCGCTGCTGATCCGTCGTACTCGAGAGGCACCATCATCCCCAGAAGTCCCAGTTCCCCCATCTGCTCCAGGTTCTCTACGGGAAACGCTTTAGTCCTGTCCCGTTCCATGGCGGTAGCAGCTACAACCTTGCGCGAAAATTCCCTGACCATGGACTGAATCATCAACTGTTCGTCGTTGAGCTTGAAGGTCATCAAATACCCCACTTCAAATCTTGATATTTTATTATTTTACGTAAAGCGCATTGGGATTTACTCGCCCTGTTAAATAGGCACTCTGAAATTTACGGTGTAGATATCGAATTTGACAGTTAACAACCAATAAGTTTAATTTATCAGTAACAATTTAACAGGGTAAATAGTTTGGTGTTTTGAATTTGTAATTTCCGGATTGTCCGGGTCATGGTCCATAAATGACGACAAGCAGCCGGGCTTCATCCTTGCCGACGTTCCTCAGGTTATGCGTGATCCCTGAATTGAAGTGCAGGGAATCGCCGGTCTTGAGCTTGTTGGCATGATCGCCTATTTTGACCTCCACGGTTCCCGCAAGGACGTAATTGAACTCTTCACCTTCATGCTGGTAGCCGACGCCGCCGTGGTCCTGCATGGGGTCGATGGTTACGAGGAATGCTTTCAGGTGCTTGTTTTCTGCTCCTGGCGTAAGTGTCGTATAGGCATAGTTGTCGGTCCGTTTGGTATAGGCCTTGACTCTGCTCTTAGCCTTGGTTTCGTCATTTTTCAGCAGTATTCCGGAATCGATCTCGAGTGCCCGGGCGATCTGCAGGAGCGTTCCCACCGGCGGTGTCGTTTTTCCGGACTCTACCTCCTTGAGGTAGTCGACGGAAAAGCCTGTCTCATTGGCCACCTGGTCATAGGCCATTTTTTTTGCAGTCCGGGCTTTTTTGATCTTCTTGCCGATGGTTATCTGATTGTCGGTTTTCTTTCTGGGCATGTTGTATCTCCTTCTAATAAAATCGCCCCTTGAATGCACTGCCAAGGTTCGTATGGATATTTTACTTTTTGGTCGTTCATGACAGATGCCATGCAGCGATTTTATTAGTATTCGTAGAACCCCCGACCAGTCTTCCGCCCGAGCCAGCCGGCTTCAACATACTTCTTCAGCAGGGGGCATGGCCGGTATTTTGAGTCGTTGAACCCGTTATAGAGGGTTTCCATAACGGCCAGGCAGGTGTCCAGGCCAATGAGGTCCGCCAGTGCCAGGGGGCCCATGGGGTGGTTCATACCCAGCTTCATGACCGTGTCAATGTCTTCGCGTTTCCCCACGCCATGGTAAAGGCAGTACACCGCCTCGTTGATCATGGGTAAAAGGATCCGGTTGGCGATGAATCCAGGGAAATCATTGGCTTCGGCCGGGGTTTTACCGAATTTGGCGGAAAGATCCCAGGTTGTCTGGAAGGTCTCGTCCGATGTGGCAATGCCCCGGATGACCTCCACCAGTTTCATCACCGGTACCGGGTTCATGAAGTGCATGCCGATGACCTTGTCCGGCCGTTTGGTCTGGGCGGCAATACGCCCGATGGGTATCGAAGAGGTGTTGGACGAAAGAATGACTTCCGGTTTGCAGATGTCGTCCAGGTCCGCGAATATCTTGAACTTGAGATCCTCCCTCTCCGTGGCGGCCTCGACGACAAAGTCGGCTGCCTGCATGTCTTTCAACGCCACGCTGGTTTTTATGCGGCCCAGCACCGCATCTTTTCCGCACGGTCCAGGCTTTTGGTGATGGTGGTCAGGCCGCGTTGCACGAAGGCCTCGCTGATATCGTTCATAATTACTTCCAGGCCGCTCATGGCCACCACCTGGGCTATGCCATTGCCCATCTGGCCGGCGCCGATGATGCCGAAGGTCTGTATTGTCATTGTAGCCTCCTGTAATTGTAGTATTGGATTATTGGACATTTAAAAAAGCGGGTGACCAATCCTGCTTATAGCTATTTTGCGTTCGATGTTGGACGTTCGATGTTCAACTTTTTAAACGCCTCACCTTTTTGTTTATCATTCGATATTGGCGGTTCGGCGTTCATCTTTTTATTATAAGGGCCACCGCTTCTCCGCCACCGAGGCAGAGTGTGGCGAGTCCGATTTTTTTGTCCTGCCGGATCATTTCAAACAGCAGTGTCACCAGCACGCGGCATCCGCTGGCGCCGATGGGATGGCCCAGGGCCACGCTGCCGCCGTTCACATTGACCCTGTCGTGGTCCAAGCCGAGCTCCTCTATGACGGCTACCGTGGACCCACTGAACGCCTCGTTGATTTCGAAGATGTCCACGTCACCCTGTTGAATGCCCTCTTTTGCCAGGCACTTGGGTATGGCCCAGACCGGGGCCACCAGGACGTACTTCATATCGATACCGTATGATGCCTGGGCGCCGATGGTGGCCATCACCGTGCAGCCGAGTGCTGCCGCTTTTTCCCTGGACATTACTACCACTGCCGCCGCCCCGTCACTGATGATCGAGGCGTTGCCGGCAGTGCCGTATCCATCTTTTTGAAAGGCCGGTTTCATTTTGGCCAGCTGTTCGTAACTGGTTTCCCTGGCGCATTCATCATTTTCAAAAAGGACCGCATCCCCTTTGCGCTGCGGAATTTCCAAGGGTACGATTTCATCCTTAAACCGGCCTGAAGAAATTGAAGCTCGTGCCCTTGTATATGATTCTGCTGCATAGCGGTCCTGGTCTTCACGGCTGATGCCGTAGCGCTGGGAACACAGTTCGTTGGATATGCCCATGTGAAAATCGTTGACCACATCCCACAGGCCGTCATGCAGCATGTGGTCTTCGAGCTTGCCCGTCCCCATGCGGTAGCCGAAGCGGGCCTTGTCCAAGTAATAAGGCGCCAGGCTCATGCTCTCCATGCCGCCGGCAACCACCACGTCGGCATCCCCCACCTGCACAGCCTGGGCTGCCAGCATAACCGACTTCAAGGCCGAACCGCAGACCTTGTTGACGGTGATGCACTCCGCCTCCCAGGGCATCTTAGCCTTGACCGCCGCCTGCTTGGCCGGGTTCTGGCCATAACCGCAGGGAAGCACCTGCCCCATGATCACCTCGTTGACCGCCTGCTTGTCGATACCGGATCTTTTTACCGCCTCCCGGATGGCCACTGCCCCCAGATCGGTGGCGCCGATATTGCCCAGGGCTCCGTTAAAACTGCCCAATGGCGTGCGTACCGCACTGACGATGACTGCTTCTTGCATGTATATTCTCCCAACCCGGATGAACCGGAAATCCTAATAGCGAAAACCCTAAATATAGGCCCGGAGGGCCGTTCCGTAATAAATTTAAGCGAAATGGGTACCATTGCGCCTAAATTTATTACTACATGTTGCGGCGATACTGCCCGCCCACGTCATACAACGCCTGGGTTATCTGGCCCAGACTGCAGACACGCACGGTGTTCATCAATTCGTCGAAAACGTTGTTGTTGGCAAGGGCGGCTTTCTGCAGACGCGTCAACGCCTCCGGGGCGGTATCTTTGTTGCGTTCCTTGAAAGCAGCCAGACGTTTGAGCTGAGACTGTTTCTCCCCCTCGGTCGCCCTGGTCAGTTCCAGCCCCTCGCTCAGTTCTTCGAATGCGGCATCCGGGTCCCGGAAGGTGTTAACACCGATGACGGGCAGAGCGCCGGTATGCTTCAGCCCCTCGTAGTACATGGACTCCTCCTGGATCTTGCCGCGCTGGTAACCGGTTTCCATGGCACCCAGCACGCCACCCCTTTCGCTGATTCTTTCGAACTCGTACAGCACGGCCTCTTCCACGAGCTGGGTCAGCTCTTCAACGATGAAGCTTCCCTGGAGCATGTTTTCGTTTTTGGCCAAACCCCATTCCCTATTGATGATCATCTGAATGGCCAGGGCGCGTCTGACCGATTCGTTGCTGGGCGTGGTAATGGCTTCATCAAACGCATTGGTGTGCAGACTGTTGCAGTTGTCGTAAATGGCACAGAGGGCCTGCAGTGAGGTCCTGATATCGTTGAACTGGATGTCCTGGCTGTGGAGGGAGCGGCCCGATGTCTGAATGTGATACTTCAGCATCTGCGAACGAACCGATCCGCCGTAAAGGTTTTTCATGGCAATGGCCCAGATCCTGCGGGCAACCCTGCCGATGACTGTGTATTCGGGATCCATCCCGTTGGAAAAGAAGAATGACAGGTTGGGGGCAAAGGAATCGATGGGCATGCCCCGCGACAGATAATATTCCACGTAGGTGAACCCGTTGGCCAGGGTCAGGGCAAGCTGGGTGATCGGGTTGGCCCCGGCCTCGGCAATGTGATACCCGGATATGGAAACCGAGTAAAAATTGCGTACATGGTTGTCGATGAAATACTGCTGGATGTCTCCCATCATCTTGAGGGCGAATTCAATTGAAAAAATGCAGGTGTTCTGGCCCTGGTCTTCTTTAAGAATATCTGCCTGGACCGTACCGCGGACGTTCGACAGTACCTCCGCTTTGATCTTTTGGCAGGTTTCCGGGGCCGGTTCGCCGCCCTGTTCGAGACGGTACTTGTCCACCTGTTGATCGATGGCCGTATTGAAAAACATGGCCAGAATCATCGGTGCCGGGC
>JAFDAT010000055.1 GCA_019313725.1 Deltaproteobacteria bacterium | reverse complement strand
CATACACGAATGAGAAAGTTCACAATCCAAAATTTCACGAATTGCGTGAAAAGGTTGAAATGCGGCTCCACCCGGAATGGGATCAGCCAGGAGTAGCCGGAACGAAATACCCGATTGCGGTCACAATGAAGGACGGAAGCGTCTACAAAAAAGTATGCCCCGGCGGTGACGATGTGATCACGCTGTCTGATGAAGAGCTCATGGAACGCTACCAAGGATGTGCTTTGCAATCATTGTCCGAAGAAAAAGCGGACCAAGCGGCAAAAATAATTCTCAATATAGATAAAGTAGAAAATATTTCTGAGCTAATGAATATTTTGACCTATACGGACAAATAAACTGTCCATGGAAAATTTATTATACAACTAGGAGGATATATAAATTGAGAGAACGAGAGAAAATCATGCTTATCGGCATCGGGGAGTTGGGTGGGATCGTGTTGGAATTTTTATGCCGAATTCCGGGAATCTGTGACATTATCGCCGCTGACAGCAATGAAGACTGGGGATTTCGAAAAACGAACAGTGCGGCTGAGGCTTTGAGCAAATTCAACCCGACGATTATTTACAATGGTACCACCTTGCAGTCGTGGTGGGTCGTCAATGAGTTGCCGCCGGACGTAAATGCAAGAATCTACCGTTATCGTTGTGGCCTAGGGCCGTGGATTTCGATGCATCTGGCATTGACCGCCAAACTTATGAAAGCCGTGAAAATGTCCGGAATCGATACGTATGTAGTCAATACCTCATTTCCAGACGTTACCAATGCAAGCCTAGGTAGAGTCGGACTCGCACCCACTATCGGTATTGGCAATAGTGACCTTATCATTCCTTATATTCAAAAAACCGCATCTGAGAAACTGGCGATACCCATTGCCAATATTGATGTTGAAATGATTGGTCACCATTATCACGGTTACAACTGGTGTCGAAACGGTGGCGGCTATGAAGCCCCACACTATCTGAGAATCTACGTGAAGGGTCAAGATGTTACCGATCAATTGGGCGACATGAAGCAGTTTGTAGCCGAGTTGCCGAAACATGCCATGCGACCGGCTGGCCGCCACGGTCAGTACCTGGTTGCTGGTTCATCAGTTAAAAATATCATGTCAATATTACACGACAGTAATCTGATAACCCATTCACCGGGACCACAGGGTCTCGAAGGTGGATATCCTGTCAGGTTGAGTCGCAAGGGGGCGGAAGTAGTTCTCCCCGCCGATATGACACTCGAAGCTGCTAGACAGTTGATGTTGGAAGCCCAGCAGTACGATGGTATTCAAGAGATAAAGAACAACGGAGATATAATCCTTACTGATGAAGCTTATGAGACGTTCAAGGAAATGTTCGATGTTGACTGTCGTGCAGTTACCATTGATGATTCTTTCGAACAGGCCCGTGAGTTGCGAAAAAAATTCGAAGAATTTGCGGTTTCACAGGGTGTCGTGATTCCGAAATAGACATTGAAAATTTCGGAACTTGCCATTTGTGTCGGATTACGTCCATTCTGAGAGTTCATCCGATCTATTCGATGACTGTCATAGATTTCACTGAGGTGCTGCACGCTAATCTAATGCTGGTCAACAACATAATGGATATTTTCATAAATGTGGAAATAGCTCGATTAAGTAACGATATATTCGCTGGGGATAAATTTTATCACAGCACAACGAATAAGGTTAGATTGTGAGAGCGGAGCGAACCACAATCTGAACCGTTTGTTGGACAAGCCCAACGAACATGGCCTAGTCGAATAGTCCTTTGGTTTCACCGCAAACTTTCAGAGAGATTTTCTTACTGAAAATGAATCTGGTGGGGGAGGATATCAAACTTTCCTTAGGCATATCACAATGACAATCACCTGACCCTCGAGACGAATGCTGTGAGCCCATTTGAGTCGTCGACCATGAGATTAAAAATTTCCAAAGAAAAATGGGAAAATCGTATCTGTTTGTGAGGGGCTATCGATATAGTCTATAAATACCACATGGCACAAACGAGCTGTGATTTGCATACCAAAGCTTTGAAAAATCGATACCTTCAGGAAATTATAGATCTATCGAAAAGGGATTTTAGCACATATTCGATTTGCACACTCCCCCACATCAGGAATCATGCATTCATTATCGAAGATTTCATATTCAAATATCAATATGACAATTGATTGAGAATGTGGAGACTTGCTCACTTTCGAGGATTGCCATCACCGAATGATTATATTGAGCCTTTAGCTTATAACTCTTTGACAATATAATGAAAGCTTTAGTTTATTGGACCCATTTTGGGGTATTAATCTTTATGCAGTGACGTAATGAGTTCTTGATTAAGGTAGGCACAAGATGTTGTGGTTTTATTATTTCCTCTGAAACAGTCGATTACGCTAATGGATCATTCAAAGACTTATGATATCAAAAATGCTGATTTTCACTTTTAATCTCCGGTAAAAGAATGTGATATCCTCATACCGCAGATTATCGCAAACTAGTAAGAATTCACAGATTCAACCAGTTTTATCACTCAGGTCAACAACTGTTTCTAATGAATTATTCTTGAAATATAGCAGGGTTGTATACCGATGTCAAAACTGGTAAGCTATCAGTGTTCATCTGTCCCCCAACGAGAAGAAGGAAAGTAATCCGTCGTGTTCCCAGGATTCAGATTGTCCGAAAAATATCAAAAGACCTATCCAGACCTCGGTTTCGGTTTGACGTTGATCAGCCGGTGCCGGGAAGCCGCAAAACCCGAAGGTTTTGCCCCCTACAGGAAAAAGCGCCTCCGCAAAATGAGGAAACGCGAGACCCTGGCTCAAATAACGCAAAGAATCGATACGTACGATTCTTTTTTTCAAGACTTCGGTTACCCCTGCCCGCTCACACAGCACCTGAAAAGAACGGTCAACAGTGGCTTTCCCATGTACTCCCTGTTTGTGGATGCACACTTCATGGCCGAAATGTGCGCCGGCATCCTGGTGGCGGTAACGGATGCTGACAAATTCAACGGCGGGTTGACTCTGGATGTGGCTGAAGCAGGTGAAACCTGCAAGGGAATGGGCGGGCGTCAGTTTCTCATGCAGGATAAGGAGATTGTGCTGCGTGATGAAAAGGAGATCGTCTGTGTGCTCTGCCAGGGGGCGGACGAAAAAACCCGCGTGACAAAAAATACCACCAACGTTTTATTTTACGCCTACGCCGTACCGGGTATCAACAAGGAACATCTTGAACACGGCCTGTCCATAGCCGCGGAGACCCTGGCCAAGTTCGGGGGTGGCAAGGTTGAGGGAGTTAGAATATATGGATCATCTCCAATGTAGTTGGAGAAAAGGGTCCAAGGATCCGATGGGTAAACCAGTACCCAAGTATTTGTTTTCTTATGATTTCATCGGGATCGAATACTTGCTACACGTAAAACTCGGTATCTCCCTGAATATAATATCATCATCCCAACCTGGATAACCGAATAGATACTGATAGGCGACATAGCCTATCGAGAAACATAAGACATCAAGCTTATTGTGTTCAAGTGTCCTATTGTTTCGATTTCGATAGCGATCCCGATTTCGATTTCGATTTGGATCATCCACTGATCTGTACTAACTTTTTCTAAAATAGGCGGATTGCTAATCTCGTTTGTGGCTATTCGACGTTCGATGTTGGGCGTTCGATGTTCGATGTTCATTTTTTTCCGGTTCGTCCGGGTTGGGATTTTACTGGATTAGTGAAACTACACGGCATCATAGCGACACACTTTCCACAGACATCGGTCGTATCGGGAAGATCGGAAAAATAATCCAGGACAGCGTGGTTTTCGTTCAGGCGATCCCAGCATTTTCGCCTGTCAAAGGCTGCTTCTTCAAGAGCGCCGACCGGGCATTTTTCAATGCATTTACCGCATTTTTTCCCGGCTTTCAGGAGACAGGCTTCCGGAGTGTTCATCAGCGGGTTGTCGCCAAGTTCCGCTTCGGTCACCAGGCTGCCGAACCGACCGCAGCACCCCTCGGGCGTGATCAGCATGCAGTGGGTGCCAAAGCGTCCCAGCCCCACCAGATGGGCCAGATGTTTGTGGGACCAGCGCGCCATCAGCTTTTGTTCATCGAAGTTGTGGGTCGCCGGCGTCAGTCCCGAACGAAAACCGGCATCCCTTAGAAGGTCACCCATGGCCCGGCCGGCCCTGTCGATCAAATCGTTTGTTTTCACATAGGCCAGGCCCCAGTTTCGGCAGGGCCGGTCCCCTTCTTTATTCTCCTTCACAAGCCATTTCTCGAAAGGGATGAAAAACACGAGCACGGACCTGGCTGTTTCCAGAAGGTCGTTCGGGAGCAGGTGTTCGTCCATGGCGATTTCGGGCAGGATATCGAAGCGGTCGTCAGCCGGGGCACTGGCCAGAATAGGCTCCCTCCAGAAATTTTCCGTGCCAGACCGTTGCGGCTCTGCCGCCACGTATTCCTTTAAAAATTGTGCTAACGTATCCAGGCTGAGCTGTTTCATACGACATTCCCCCATATATGGTTTTATTTTTTTCAATCAGGCCGTCCATGGCCCGCCCCAGCGCCGAGTTCATGAACCCGCCGCAGATTCCCACGCCCACGGTACCGCCGAGAGTCCGGGCAAACTGGTTGGACGATGTGGCCACCCCCAGATCCGATACGTCCACGGAATTCTGGACCACCACCAGGGTGGCCAGCGTCACAAACCCCATTCCCAAACCGGTCAGCTGAAACACCCAGAAACAAGGCCACAAGTGCGGCAGCAATGATCCATGGCCGCTTTTTACGGTCGAGCCCTTTTTCATGTTGCTCTGAATCCACTATATTGGCCTTAAGTGGGAATCCAGAATTCGATCCCGATCCTGATAGCGATTTCGATGAAACCAAGATCCAACAAATCGTTGCCATGAAATATAGCCGTATATTGACATGTTCATGTGCTTGCTTTACTAGAATACATGAAAAATTATTATCACGAAAACACGAAATTTTCAAAGCCCGAAATCTTAAATAACAGTTTTCGTATTTTCATTGTTTCGTAATTTCGTGATGATGATATGATCCTCTTAAAGGGTGTTATCAGCGTCAGGAGAAAAAATGTCTTCAAACAAAGCGTCCACGGTCGATACAGGATTGAGCAAAGTCATCAAGGAAGCCAAAAAATTGCACGAAGAGCGCGAAAAGGGTTACCGCGAAAAGGCGCTTAAAATGTACCCCTGGATTTGCGGGCGCTGCGGGCGCGAGTTTTCCGGCAAAAACCTGCGCATGCTCACGGTGCATCACCGGGACCACAACCACGATAACAACCCGCCGGACGGCAGCAACTGGGAATTGCTGTGCCTCTACTGCCACGACAATGAGCATTCGCGGCATATCGAGGAGGCGGCTTATGGCAGCGGAACCGTGCACAAAGACGAAGACTCGGGCGGTACGCACCAGCCCTTTGCGGGCCTGGCGGAACTTTTGAAGAAACAGGAAGAAAAACAGGGCTGAAGCCCTGGCCTACTTCGGCAATACGCTGGTTATTCATGGTTTATTTTGATCTTATGAAATCGATAAGGGTAATAAATGCAACCACCTGTTTCTAATGTAAGCCGAACCCAGAAAAAAAAAGAAGCCCTTGCCCTTCAGAAACTGGGCCAACAGCTGGTGGCGCTTTCCCCCGAACAGTTCGCCAAGATCACCCTGCCGGATGAACTGCGCGAAGCTGTCACGGAAGTCCGGGCCATGACCAGCCACGGCGCAAGGCGCAGGCAGATAAAATACATCGGTGCCATCGTCCGCGAAATCGACTCCCAGCCTATTCAGGAAGCACTCGACAACATCCGGCACGGGGATTACCAAATGGCAGCGGCTTTTAAACAGATCGAGCAATGGCGGGATGACCTTCGCGGAGGCAACACGGCGCGTATCGAAGAGATCCTGAACACATGCCCGACTGCGCAAAGGCAGCGCCTTGCACAACTCACCCGCAATGCACAGGCCGAATACAGAAAACATTCCGGCGTGAAAGCATCCCGAACACTGTTTCGTTACCTTAAACAGATCTTTGCAGAAAAACCTGAATAAACAAAGATAAAATTCTTGGGTTTCACTCCCTTTTTAAGCCACCGGCAGCGCTGGTGGCTTAAAAAGGGAGCTAGCCATCCGCCTAGTTTGTCGCTTACTTTACCCCAGCGTTGCAACTAAGGGCTCGCTTAAAAATAACTTCACATTTTCTGCGCAAACCCTAAGGGGTTTGCGATCCCGCATGAGCACCGGACTTTTGGGTTGCATAGACAATGGCGCCGATAATCACCACGCCGCCGAAAATTTCTCTTGAAGATGGGATTTCATGGAGTACAGCCAATGCAATCAAGATGCCGTATACAGGTTCCAGGCAGGCGATGACGCTGGCAAGCTGCGCTTTGACCACCAGCATCCCCCTTATAAATAGCGTATAAGACAGCGCGGTGAACATCACGCCAAGCAGAACCAGGTGACTCCACTCGCTGGACGTAAGCGACAAGACCGAGTGCCTCACAAAAGGCAGCAGAATCAAACATGCGACGGCATTCTGGTACAGGGCAATGGTCAGAGCCGAATAATCGGCCACATACCTGCGGTTCAAGATGGAAAGCACCGCGAATGTAAAACCGGAAAAAACCCCCCAGAAAACACCGAGCGTCAGATTGTTGGACAGATCAAACTCCGGGATAACCAGGACAAGCCCCAAAAAAACAACGACTGAAATCAGAATATCGAAGGCGCGCACTTTCTCACCCCAAAAAAATGGTTCCAGAAAAGTGACAAAGATGGGGAATGAAGAATAGGTCAAAAGACCGATAGCCACGGTGGAAATCTGGATCGAGTGGAAAAATGCCATCCAATGCACCGCAAGAATGGCCCCCATGCAGAAAAAGCCCAACAGATCCGATTTGCGTTTTATGCGGAATTCCGTTTTCAACATCGGGAGTACGATGGCCAGGGCGATGCCGGCAAACAACGTTCTGCCAAACACGATCATAGAAGGCGAAAGGTGGATCAACTTTCCGAACAGACCTGCCACGCCGAACAGCATAACCGCAATGTGGATCGATATTAATGCTTGGGTTTTAACAATAGTCACCCACACCTTTCATGCCCGCAGGGCAAGCTCTTGGAGGATGTTTTTGCCTCGGTCTCAAAAAAACGGTTGACCTGGTCCAGATACTGCTCGGGCCGGGTTGACTTTTTAATTTTTTTCATGGTTTTGGCAAAAGGCTCAAAAGCCAACGAAAGATAACGCCACAACCCCTTCATCTTCTTCAACAGGTGGGAAGGCCCCTTCAGCGTCCCGGCATATGCGCTGAAAAGCGCCCCGTGGAATCGCTGCAGTGTCTGAATCTTGTCGTCCAGATCATCCTGTCCGGCCTTTATGACGTACGGCAGAAAAGGATTTGCCAGAAACCCCCTGCCGATCATCCATCTATCGATCTCCCTGAACCGTCGAGACAGACAATGAAAATCTTCGAGAGTGCGAATATCGCCGTTGTACACAACCGGGTGCGTGAGCCCTGGCAGACATTTTTCAAATGTCTCCAGATCAACACCCCCTTCGTAGGCCTGCATCCCCGTGCGGGGATGGATGATGATTTCTTCCAGGGGATATTGATTCAGCACAGGCAGCAACTTGATTATCTCCGCACGGGTCCGCCAGCCCAGCCGGATTTTTATGGACAGACTGCCCTTCATTTTTAATAATGAATCTTCGAGAAATTCATCAATTCTGTCCGTATAGGGCAACAGCCCCGACCCTCTTTTCTTGGAGGCCACCATGGGCGATGGGCAGCCGAGATTCCAGTTGACGGTACTGTAACCCATGTCGTAAAGATAATTGGCCATCGCCGAAAAATCCGTGGCGACCTTGCTGAGTATCTGCGGCACTACCGGCAACCGGGTGTTGTTTTCAGGCCAGACGTCCCGTACGTGCCTGCGTCTGACCGAGCAATCCCTTTTGCTGGCAATAAACGGGGCGATTGCCAGGTCAAAACCGCTGAAATGTTCGGCAAATACATGCCTGAACACGCAGTCCGTAAACCCCTTCATAGGGGCCATGTACAATATGAAATTTCTTTTCATAGAAACATTTTTCCAGGGATCGCACCGCCTCTTTGCCGAGGGGCTTGCCGCATGCTCGTCCCACGAAATCGATATTTTGTCAATGCCTGGTGAAAACTGGCGCTGGCGCATGCTCGGTGCCGCCATGCACATGGCTGACACCGTTCCATCCCTGGAGAAATATGACGGCCTCATTGTCAGCGACCTGTTCAACCTGACCGATTTCAAGGCACTGGTCAATCAGCCGTGCCCGCCGGTGATGGTCTATTTTCATGAAAACCAGATTACCTACCCTCAGCCGCCGGGCGACAAGGGTGCTTTTCAACTCGGTATCATCAATATCACCACCGCCCTGGCCGCCGATCAGATTGTCTTCAACTCCCGGTTCCACCGGGATGCATTCCTGAAGGCCATTCCCGATTTTCTTATCCGGGGTCGGGATTTCAGGCCCGACGACCCCACCCAAAAAATTCGAAAAAAATCGGAAGTGCTCTACCCCGGCATCACCTTGAATGCGAAAAGGGTCGTCAATGCACATCAGCGGGAGGAACCGCCGCTTATTGTCTGGAACCATCGCTGGGGATACGACAAGAACTGTGAATTGTTTTTTGAGGCTATTGAAACCCTGGAAGCAAGGGGACTGGACTTTCGCCTGGCGCTCATGGGTGAAAATTTCGGAAAAATCCCGCACGTTTTCCCAAAAGCAAGGCAACGGTTAAAATCAAAAATTTTACAATATGGGTATGTCCCGGAGCGGCAGGCCTATGAACAATGGCTTCAAAAAGGCGCCATTGTCATCAGTACGGCCAACCAGGAAAATTTCGGCATGTCGGTTGTCGAAGCCATGATCATGGGGTGTATCCCTTTGCTTCCCAACCGTCTTGCCTATCCCGAGATACTGCCGGAAGCCTATCATGAACACTTCTTATATCGGCACCGGTGGGATCTTATAGACAAACTGTCCGCCCTCCTCATCGGGGACGGCAGGCGCTGCCAAACGCTTGGAAATCAGCTGGCCGGTGAGATGAGATCATTCTTGTGGCCCGCGGCCGTGGTTGGCTATGACCGCGTGCTTGAAAAGCTCGTTAACCAATGAACGTCCAACATCGAACATCGAACGCTGAACATCGAATGCGGTATTCTCTCTTTTTAATAATTATAATTCTATGTCATTTTTACTTTTTAATGGGGAAAGTCCATGAAACCACTACACTACAACTTACGCCTGGAACCGGATCTGGCCACATTTGAATTCAAAGGCCGCGTGGAAATCCAACTCGAAACAACAGCGCCAACTGCGGAAATCGTACTCAACAGCCTCGAACTGGCCGTGTGGGAATGCGCAATCAAAGAGAAGGAAAAGTGGTGCCCATGCACCTTCTGCCTGCAGCCCGAGAAAGAGACACTTCAAATCATCCCCCGGTCCCCCGTAGCGGGTATCGTCGACCTGCGGATCAAGTACACCGGCCTGATCAACGACAAAATGGCCGGATTTTACCGCAGCGCCTATAGCGTGGACGGCCGCACCCGTCATATTGCCGTAACCCAATTCCAGGAGAGTGATGCCCGCCGTGCCCTGCCCTGCATGGATCACCCGCAGCACAAGGCCACCTTCGACATTGAGATCATCGTCACCCCCGGACTCACCGCAATTTCCAACGGTGCCGTGACGACCGAAGAGACACTGGACAATGGTAAAAAGGCCTTCTGCTTCGAGCGTACCCCCCGCATGTCCACCTATCTCCTGTTTTTCGGTGTCGGCGCGTTTGAAACCCTGCAGGACGAACTGGACCGACGGGTGGTCGGCATCGCGCTGCCCGGTATGTCGGGGCGCCTTTCCTTTGGTGTAAAATTTGGCCGCCAGGCCCTCGAATACTGCGAGTCATACTATGATATTCCCTACCCCTTGACAAAAATAGACCTGATCGCGATTCCGGACTTCGCCTTTGGCGCCATGGAAAACTGGGGGGCCATCACTTTCCGCGAGAATCTGCTGCTGCATGACCCCGAGGGCACCTCAGCCATGGGCGAACAACGCATCTGCGAAGTCATTGCCCATGAAATAGCCCATCAGTGGTTCGGCAACCTGGTCACCCCCTCGGACTGGAAATACCTGTGGCTCAACGAGAGCTTCGCCACCTATTTCGGCTTCGGGATCGTCGATCACTACTACCCGGAATGGGGCACCTGGGATCAATTCCTGCAGGGGCAGACCGATACGGCCATGGTCCGCGACGCCCTTCAGGAAACGATCCCCGTCGAGATCCCCGGCGGAGAACACGTGGTCATCAACACCAGCACGGCCCCGATTATATACAGCAAGGGCGGAAGCCTCCTGCGCCAGATCCATGGCTATATCGGTGCGGACAACTTTCAATCCGGCCTGCGGCAATACCTGAAAACACATCAATACGCATGTGCTTCCAGTCACCATCTTTGGGAATCTTTCGAAGCAGTGTCCGACCAGCCGGTTACCACCATGGTCGAACAATGGGTCATGCAACCGGGATTTCCCCTGGTCGAAGCCCACCGGGACGGCAGCCGGCTGACGCTTGAGCAGAAACGCTTTACCTATCTCCCCACTGAGTCTGACGTTAGCTGGCCCATCCCCATCGTCTTGCAAACCTTCACGGCCAACCAGAAAGATGGACAGCAGACCGTCATGCTGGACGAACGCCGGAAGACCATCACCCTGGATGACCACGTAACGGCATTCAAATTGAACGCCGGGCAGACCGGGTTTTACCGGGTGCGCTATACCAACCCGTCGAACACCGCAGCCCTGGGACAACACATCCGCGCCAAAATCCTGGATTCAGAGGACCGTTGGGGAATACAGAACGATCTATTCGCTTTGGTCCGGGCCGGCCTTACAACCATGGATGATTATCTTACGTTTTTAGACTACTACGATGAGGAAACGGCAGACCTCTCCTTGACCAGCATTGATACGAATCTGTTTTCCGCCAGCCTGGTGCTTGGGGATGCCTGGCAGCAAGCCATTGCCGACAGAGGTCGCTCCATTGTAACCCGGACCTTAAAACAGATCGGGTACGAACCCGGGGCGGGTGAACCCCAGACCACCTCCATGCTCAGGGAGCAGATGCTTTGGCATGCTGAATTGTACGGTGACAGGGAGGTACTTAAGTTTACATCCGCGCAGTTCGATGCTTTTGCCAAAGGTGTTCCTATCCACCCCGATCTTGCCCGCAGCGTCATGCAGGCGGGTGTGCTTCAAGGCGGGGAAACTGCTTTTCGGCTGCTCTGCCGGCGATTGGAGGCTACGGACAGCGAACACGAGCGCATGCATATTCTCATGGCGCTGGGAAGCCAGAAAGACCCAGGCCTGATCGAAGAGACCGGTCGTTACACCCTCGACCGGGTGCCGGACCGCAACAAGTTTATCCCCCTGGCAGCCCTGGCCCTCAACCCGCATGCCATTCCGCAGATGTGGGCCTGGTATGAAATGCACGTAAAGGAGCTGGAATCCTTCCACCCCATGCTCTACGAAAGAGTCATCGCCGGTATTGTCCCCATCGCCGGCATGCAAAACCCCGAAGCGGTCCGTGATTTTTTTACTGCCTACATGCAGACAAACCCGCAGACCGCGGACGTTGTAAAACTGTCGCTTGAAAAAATGGAAATCAACCTGGCCATGCGCCAGGCGGCGGGTCGGTAGTCGGAGAATAGAGGGTAAGAAGGTGGAAAAGTGAGATACGATATATTTAAAATAAACCGGCGCGTTGACCTGTCTGCACAAAACTGCTTGATTTTTTCTGGGGGAACGCTTATTATTTAGTTGTGTATTGGGTTGTGTATGTGCATAATCCCCGTAAAAAATTGGAGGTGCGTATGCAGGTTTCTCAAAACATGATTAGAAAACAGATTCTTATGTATCCAAGACAAGTCAATAAGATCAAATCTCTGGCCAAGAAAAAAAACACTTCTGCTGCTGAAATGGTGCGGCAGGCTATTGATGCGTTTGATCCCGATGTTACGGTCGACATGACCGAATCCGAACTTTTTGAGCTCGCTGCAGCCAGAGTTAAAGAAGCATTGGCCGACACAATTACAACACGGAAAAAAGTGACTGCTGCTTTGGACAAGCTCGAAGCAAGGAGGCCCTAAATGTCTGGCTTCAAAGATTTGTTTATCGATTTAATTAAACTCACAGATGAAGTTCAGAAAATAAATCAAATTCAAGATCGTATGCAAGCGGCAATAACCGATGTGGACAAACGCGTAGTTCGTTTGGAAACGATAGTGGAGATAGCCTCAAGAGGCTCGGATTCAAAGCGTATCAACTAATTAGTTCCCGTTCATAAATCGTCATATTTCAATTTATGAAATACTAAAAATAAATGGCATCATGGATTTAAATTCTTTAAAAACCCTTTTACAATCGGTCTCGACGGGTAAAACCTCTGTAGAAAATGCGGCGGATCAAATAAGAGAACTCCCCTTTGAGGACATCGACTACGCTCACATCGATCATCACCGTTCCCTTCGCAAAGGTTTTCCGGAAGTCATATTCGGAGAAGGCAAGTCAACTGACCAGATATCCGGCATTATGGAATGCATGACGCTTCAGGAAAATGTCATTCTGGTTACCCGTGTGAACGCCGAAAAAGCACAAAAGGTGCTCGGCCGGTTTCCGCAATCCGAGTACCATGCAGACGCACGCATGATCGTCCTGAAAAAGGTAGCCCCGCCCATAACCGGGCGGGGCACCATTCTAATCCTCTCGGCAGGCACCTCGGATATCCCGGTTGCCAGGGAGGCGTTTCTCACTGCCCAGGCCATGGGAAACCGTGTGGAATCGATTTTTGACGTGGGCGT
>JAFDAT010000391.1 GCA_019313725.1 Deltaproteobacteria bacterium | reverse complement strand
CCTGCAAATCGGCCGCCACGTGCGCGGCTTCAGGTTCGTGGGATTTTGCTGCAGCATGCATATCCACCCCGGTCGCAACCTGGTGGGTGTCTTCAACAGATGCTGTTCCCGATTCATGCGTTGAATCGGGCTCATGCGCCGATTCAACTTCATGGGCCGTTTCCGATGCATGTATGTTTTCCAGGGCCTGCGGAGTTGCCAAATGCTGGGCATCCAGATGCTGTCTATCCTGATGCCGGTTCGGGGACTCGAAATACTGCAGGGCGAACCACAAAACAGCCATGGCCACCACAACAACCCCTAGTACGGGCAGCATATGTTTTACGACAAAGCTGATGAAGCTCGCATCGGCGCCAGGCGTATTTTTCATCTCTTTCATAAGTCTTACATTCCTTTCATTCATTAGAAACAGACACGAAGTAAAGCGTCAGCACTAATCGGGCAAATTGCTCATTTTTGGATAGGCACTATTCACCCTTTTCTCAACTGCCTGCTATCCCCCACCCGGATGGTCACATTCTTGGCATCGAAATACTCCAGCAAAGGGATGATGTATTTTCGCGAAGCACCGGTCATCTCCTTGAACTGAGGTGTCGTGATCTCTTCGTTGGCCACCAGGAAATCCACCAGGCGCTTGCGGAGGTCTTCGTAGGGTTCCACATGAAAAAACAGGTCTTCCTTGGCCTTGATCATGGTACCCTCTTTCACCAGCAGCATGAGAACGTCCTTGGCTCTTGCCGGATCGACCTCCAGTGTCCTGGTGACTTCCTTGAAATACGGCGGCTGCAGTTTGGCCTTCAGATAGATGTCCAGCACCTTTTTCTTTATGTCGGCCTGGTCGATCCCGAGCGAAACCTTGTGGTCTGCCATCCTCACGGCCTCGCCCTCCTGGACTGTTTTCCCGGCCTTGAGCATCTGATTCATCACCGCACTGAACAGTTTGTCCGCGGCTTTCACGGGAAACTTTGATTTCAGCTCTTCTTTGGACATGCCGGCCTTCAAGGGGTTGGCCTTGTGATAGTTTTCAAGGTTTAACGCCGTATCATCCTGCAGGGAATCAAAAATGATTTTATGCACGAACCGCCGGGTATCTTTGTCGATCTGAATGATCTCCCTGACCGAGGAAAGCGCCTGGGTTATGGATGTCAGCTGTTTTTCGGGCAGGTTGGTCATGATCACAAGATCGGAAAAGGTCACCCCGGCAACACCTGCATCCTGCACGTGAAAGGAGACGATCTCCTGGGGCTCGCTTTTGATCAGCCCCTTCAGCCCCTCGACGACGTCGGTCTGGAACTGTTTGTGCTTTTGCGGAACAGGGTTCAGCACCTTACCGCCGCCGATGGTTCGCACAGGAGAATAGCTCCGGATGACAAAACGGTCGTCCCTTACCAGAGATACCGGTGTATCCAGCCTCAGCTGCGCCACGATGTCCTCCCCGGGTTTAAGCTCATCCCGGTCCAGCAGCACCAGATATCCGAACACCTCGCTGGTGCCTGTGTGAAACCTTACCTTGGTCCTGTTTTTGGCCGGCTTGCGGTTGCTGTTGAGAAAGTGCAGGGACACGTCTACCATGTAGCTCGGTTTCAGGGATCCCGGTGTCGAGATCACCTCGCCGCGGTTGACCGAAGCCTTTTCGAGTCCCTGAAAATTGATGGCCGTACGCATGCCCGGTCCGGCCGTTTCCACGCTCTCGTTGTGGACCTGTATCCCCCTGACCTTCGAGGTGGTCATTGAAGGATAGATCGTAATGCTGTCACCCACGTTGATCTTACCCGAGACGAGCGACCCGGTGATCACCGTCCCGAACCCTTTCATGCTGAACACCCTGTCCACCGGCAGCCGAAACAGGTTGGTCACCGACCTTTCCGGAACCGCGGCGCTCAGCTCGTCCAGGGCGGCGACAAATTCCTGAATGCCGTCACCCGAGGCCGACGACACGGGAACGATGGCACAGTCTTCCAGGAAGGTTCCCCGGGAAAACTCCCGGATGTCCTCGGTGACGAGTTCCATCCACTCTTCATCCACCAGATCGGTTTTGGTCAGTGCGATCAACCCGTGCTGTATGCCCAGCAGGGCGCAGATTTCCATATGCTCGCGGGTTTGGGGCATCACACCTTCGTCGGCAGCGATAACCATGGACACCATGTCGATACCGGTGGCACCGGCAACCATATTTTTTACGAATTTTTCATGCCCCGGCACATCGACAATTCCCAGGTGCCTGCCGCCGAGAAGGTCCATGGAGGCAAACCCGAGTTCGATGGTTATGCCCCGTTCCTGCTCCTCCTTCAATCTGTCGGTGTTGACCCCGGTTACCGCCTTAATCAGGCTTGTTTTCCCGTGGTCAATATGCCCGGCTGTACCGAGAATGATCTGTTTCATTTATTCCGCTTCCTGCTTCGAAAGTATTCGGTAACATAGGACATTCCGAACATGAATATCGCCAGGCCGACCACGTAAACCGGCTCGACCCTTCCAAAAAAAAATCGGGTGAGTATGACGGCAAAGAATGCCCCCAGGATGACCCGCATGATTATGATATTGAAATTTTTCAATTAATTCGCCTTTTATGGATTCTTTTTAAGTCAATACTTCTGTAGAACCGGTGTCATCCTTCAAGATAAAATAATCACTGTTTTACCTGATCCGGAAATTGTATAGCAGAAGGTAATCACGGTCAATAATTATGGGATATATTTACACGCTTTTTCAATTCGTACCATTAGAAATAGTTTGCGGCACCTTATTTAAAAGTAATTCACGACCAAGATATCTATATCGGCCCAAAATATGGCAGCTCGTTTCTAATGGCATTAAATGCCGATATTTGAATATTTCCGCTTGAAATATGAGTATCATTCTGTTAGGTTTTGTTTTTTCAGATACAACCGTTTTATGGTGGGTGTAGCTCAGTTGGTAGAGCTCCTGGTTGTGGCCCAGGTGGCCGTGGGTTCAAGTCCCATCACTCACCCCATATAAAAAAGACCGTCAGGCCCGTTCCGGGTACTGACGGTCTTTTTTAAATCATTCCTGTATCAGAAAGTTCTCAAGGCTAAATGGCTCACACATATTTGCGGCCATCATTAACCAAGATATAAACCTTTGCGCCCGTAGCTCAGCTGGATAGAGCGCCGGACTTCGAATCCGTAGGCCGCCCGTTCGAATCGGGCCGGGCGTACCAATTAAATCAAGGGGTTACAGTCATTAGGCTGTAACCCTTTTTCGGTTACCGTTCCTATGGTTGCCGTTCAGTCGCCGTTCGTTCTGGGCTACCCTCGTGACACCGGGCTCATAACCCGAAGGTCATCGGTTCAAATCCGGTCCCCGCTACCAATTATATCAAGGGGTTGCAAACGAAAGTTTGTGACCCCTTTTTTATTTTTCTAACGTATTTCTACATTTCTAAAAATTGGAATACCCCCCACTATCCCCCCCGCACAGGGCGAATTTTCGCTATTTTAACACTCTAAAATATTCCGGACGAATAAACAGAAAACCCGAAATCCGTCTCCGGAAATCGGGTTTCATTTGTTACCGTCCGTTTTTGATAACCTGGGATCGCAGGCTATTCCATTCCTCACCAGGGGCAGCACATAACGATATATGGAATCACCACCGTGGCCAAAGTATAGATATCATAATCCAGGCGGCCGAGTGCCCACACATACAATCCATAGCTTGACATCCCCACAGCCAATCTGCTAATATTATTCTCAACATATTCATGAAGAGCGGTGCGAGGGAACCGGCCCTATGACCACCCAGCAACCTTTCTCCAAAGGTGCTA
>JAFDAT010000390.1 GCA_019313725.1 Deltaproteobacteria bacterium | reverse complement strand
CTTATCGGTTGAATGTGCTGTCCATCTCCTCATCGCTGATGACAACCACAGAATTATGCGGCGGCAAGGGTTCTTCATAAAAAAATCTGGCCAGACGATCATCCTGGTTGGTAAGCCCTGCATTTTTATTGAATTCCAATTCAGCCGTAATAATTTTTCTGCCCAGGCGCATCATATCTTCCGCCTGGAAGTCTCCCCCAATTTTTGCATTCAGCATGACGACCAGTGCTTCGGCGGCCTTCGTATTTGTGTTTATGGCTGAATTTACAAAAAGGCACAGACCGGTGCTGTCCAGAAAAGCCACGTCGATCTGGTATTCCCGGGAAGCTTCCACCTGTCCACGCGCCGCTAATGGATCCAGGGAACCACCGAACGCCTCCACATTTTTATCGACAACATTGCCCGCCGTGTGATCCGCACCCATAGGGGATGTGGCATAGGTGACCCCCATGCCCTGAATCGCACGCGGGTCATAGGCGGCGATGGATTGATTTTTCACCACCGGAACGCGGTGATGTCCAAAATACTTCCCGGTGGCAGCAGGGCCATTGCCCAATATTTTCCCCAGGTCAGTGCCGGCAGCAATTTCTTCCAGCATGTCGAGGGCAGCCTGTTTGTCTCCGAATTCTTTAAAACCGGCATCCATGGCCACACCGATGGCAACGCCCGTGTTCATGGTATCCAGGCCGATATCGTCACATAAAAAATCCAACTGAGCCACCGTATCCATGTCATCGATGCCGCACATCCCCCCCATGGCCCATATGGTTTCATATTCCAGGGATGAGGTCATATAATTGCCTTTTTTATCCACATATTCATTTGAACAGTGAATAATGCACTGGGAACACCCCATGTGCGTTGTTTTACCGCCCCGCTCTTTAATGGTTTCGGCCATCTGTTCGCCACTGAGATTCTCCCACCCTTCGAATACGCCCTTGGTCGCATTGTAGCAGGGAAAGGCCCCCACGGCGTTGATAGGTGCCACAAGAACCGCGGTTCCCAATGGCGGCAGCACATATCCACTGAACATGTCTTCCTTGACTGCCTTGGCAAAAGTTTTGGCAGCAGCTTTAAAACCGGACGGGTCTGAAATCGCGTCCGGATTCCTGCCATTGTGACTGATGACGAAGGCTTTCAGCCCTTTGGCACCCATGACCGCACCGAGCCCCCCGCGGCCGGCAGCCCGGCAGGGTCGCCCATCCACGTCCGAAGCCTGAATCGAAGCACTGGCCAGCTGATACTCACCAGCCGGTCCGATACAGAGCACGGCATTTTGTTCCCCCTCATCCTGCAGAATTTTCTCCACCAGGTCGTAGGTGTGGGCACCCTTTTTATCCTGGGCGGAAACCAGACTGGCAGTGCCGGTATCATCTATTTTCAACAGGAAAAGCTCACCTTCGGGAGCTTGCCCCTCGACAACCACGGCGGTAATGCCCAGGCAGCCCAAGGCCGCTGCACCCGTTCCGCCGACATTGCTCTCTTTGATCCCTGAGGTGAGCGGGCTCTTGGCCCCAACGGACAGGCGTCCGCTGTTGACCACTCTGGTTCCGCTCAACAGCCCCGGGGCAAAAATCAGTTTGTTGTCGGGGCCCAGTGGGTCACAGGTCGGAGGCACCTCGGCGTTGATCATCACGGAAGTAAGGCCCCGGCCCCCCAGTCCATGATATTCCTCCGGAACATCCTCTACCACGACGGACTGTTTTGTCATGTCAATACGAATGAGTTTCATATTTTTCTCCTGAGTTTTATATTTTCCCGCAATACGCCCGTCCACGGTCAGGCGTTTGCATTCAACTGTTTGAATATATCCTTATTTTTTTTATAAATCTTTAAGTATACGTCAAAAAGGTCGTCGTAAATCTGACGATTATCCGGATTCGGCTCGAATGTATGTTGGATCTTGATATGCTGGGGAATCTCTTCGAAGGTCATATACCCCAGCCCCACCGAAGCGATGAATGCCGCTCCCCGAGCATTGGTTTGAATCGGATCTTTCACCTGTTTGACGGTGCGATCGAGCACGTCGGCATGGATCTGGCACCAGATGTCTGAAGCGGCGCCGCCGCCGACCATGTGGATGGGATCCATCCGGCGCCCCATGAATTTTTCCACATACATCAATGCCCAGCGCTGGTTGAAGGCCACTCCTTCAAGGAAAGCCCGGATGATGTCCTCCCGGGTATTCTCGAGCGATAGATTGTACAGGCAGGCACGCACGGAATTGTCCTCCACCGGCGTTCTCTCGCCGTTCAACCAGGGCGTGAATATGACCTTGTTGCTGCCGGGTGGAACATCTGCCGCTATTTTATCAAAAACCTTATATATATCCGGAGCCGCGGCCTCTTTCAGCAGTGCATCCTTGTGGTAAAGGATGTTGTCCCGCAGAAAGGTCAGGGTTCCCCCGGCAATTTCCTGTTCGTTGACGATTAAATACTTGTCGGGGATCGAGCATGGGATGGATGCAATGCCGTGCAGGACGTCCGTTTTCTTGAATGGCACGTGGGCCACGATCCATGAAGAGGTCCCGATGTAAAGGTGCCCGTCGTAATCACCGACGGCTCCTGAACCCACGGCAGCCGCCTGAATATCCGGTGAGCCCATGATGACCGGAATATCCTGTCTGAGCCCCAGTTCATCCGCCAATTCTTTTTTGACAGGTCCGAGAATATCGATGGAACGTTTCAGATCCGGCAACTTATCGCGTTCCAGACCGCACATTTTCAATAATTTTTCGTGGTAGGCAATGTTGCTTAAATCCCTGTTATCAGTGACCCAGTGATCCGTAATCGAGTCATAGGATGCCGCAAACCGACCCGTCAGGCAGAAATTGATATAATCTTTGGGTTCCAGGAATTTGTATGTCTTCTCATAAATTTCCGGATGCTCATTCTTTATGAACAGAATGTGGCCAACTGGATCCTTTCCGGACTGGCCGGGCGCACCGCCGGTCAACCTGATCCAACGCATCAGCTTCAATACATCGTAACCCTCGATCTTGATCGGCCCGCCGGTTACCTGTTTGACATATTTGGCACCGCGCATGTCCATCCAGATAATGGCGTTCATCAACGGATTGCCCTCGCGGTCAACCGCCACCGTCCCGGCCCATTGGGTTGAGGCTGCGATGGCGACAATATCTTCCACGGGAACAGACCTGCGAGCAAGAAGGCGCTTGGACGTTGCCATGACAGCTTGCCACCAGTCATCCGGTTTCTGTTCAGCACCACCGTCCGGCAGAAGGATCAGCGGAACTGCCTCAAAGTCAAAATCGACGACATCTCCATGTACGGATACGATAGCCGCTTTACTGCCCGATGTCCCCAGATCGATGGATAAGACGTATTTTTCTGTTTTCATCGTAAAATCCATTTCCCTCTATTTAAGCTGGTGCATGAATTCCTTAACAGGATCTGCTCAACATTTCCCTGAAGCATGTCGGTGATTTTCAATCTGTTTTCTGCCTTATGGATATAAGCCCGTCCGGCCAGCGGAGCAATACCAGGATCACAACCAGGTAACCGATCGCCTCCCTGAAGGGCAGCACGGAATCAGG
>JAFDAT010000054.1 GCA_019313725.1 Deltaproteobacteria bacterium | reverse complement strand
ATCCGGCAACACCCCAGACCGGGACCGGCACATCGAGAAAAATTGAAAAAGGGCTATGGGAAACCGTGTCACAATTGATAGCCCGGGAAACCGCGCAAAAACTCTTGTAAGCCATGTCGGTATACACACGATAATGGGACACAGCCAGGTAAACGGCATTGGACAACCCGAAAATCCCTATCACCACCGTGGGGATGAAATACCAGGCGAAAGGCAGGGGCACAATCTCTTTTGACCTTGCTTTCATTGCTCAGTCCCCTTGCGCAGGGCGCACTTCATCAACAGCACCATCGACAGGCGACGAGGCATTATGCTGGCGTCTGCGCGGGCCAGCACGGCAAATCCCTCATTTGCCTTTTTAAACACGGTCGTAATGAGGTTGTTAAATGATCTAACCTTTCCCGGCCTGATCGAACCCGATCCGGGTAATGCCTTACCGGTCCGATGGACCAGTAAATAGCATCCAATGACGAAAACCATGGAAATCTTTTCCAGCGGACCCAGCACTTTGCGAACTACGATCGGTGTAAACCCGCCCTCCTTCAGCTTTGCCTGGATATCCGCCAGGTCATAACGGCGAAAATGATTGACGAATCGATCGTCGATGGAAAAAAAACATTTTCCATGCGGGATGGTGATGATTACCCGCCCATCCGGTTTCAAAACGCTGGACATTGCACGAATGGCCGCTGTGTCATCCTCGATGTGTTCCAGCACCTCCGAGCAGATCACATGGGAAAAAACACGCGGTTTGAACGGCAGTCGGGTGCTGTCGGCAACCACGAAGCTTCCGCTTCCAAGCGTGTTTTTAAGGCGTGAAAGGGCCGTCAGGGAAAGGTCCGAGTATACGACACGGGGATCGCCTGTGATCATGGGCGACATACCACTGCCGACTTCAAGCACCATGGAAATGGATTCGTTTTCCAACGCTTTTTCAACCGCTTGCTTCCGGACCTTATAATTATACAGATGATTTTTAAGAAGCTGGTAAATATCTTCCGTAAAAAAGTCTTCAAAGCGATTTTGGGGAACAGTTCCAGGCATAAGGACAGATTTTTTATTATTTCATTATATTGTTAACACCAACCCGTTGATATAAGGACGATTTTTTCAGATTGTCCATTTTTAAGTCGTTCTGTAGATAGACCCAGTCGTTGAAGCCTTTTTCGATGGCTTTTCTCAACTGCTCCGCTGATGCTTCCAGCCGATTCTCGAGAGACAGTATGGCCGCCGCATGATAGTAGGCCCACACCAGGTCAGGCTGAATTTTAACCGCCCGGCCATAGGCGGCAAGCGCATTGGCATGGTCTCCTGACAATGCATAAAAATACCCCTGGTCAAAATAGGCCTGGGCGAATTCAGGGTAGAGCCACAAGGCCTCCTGGTAATTGTCAATAGCTTTACCCAAGTCTCCTTTTTGTCCGTATAGCACGCCCTTCGTATAATACAAACCCGAATTTTCAGGATAAAGCGACAATAAGCGTTTCACGTTTTCAAGCGCCTGATCAACGGTTTGACCCGTGAGGATGGCCGCTCGGAAATTAACCAGCGCCTCGTAGTAGTCCGGTTTGATCTCAAATGCGCTCCTGAAATGCCAGATGGACTTGTAGACCTCCCCCTTTTTATAAAGGGCAGCGCCGAGGTTATTGTGGGCCACGTGATTTCGGTCCGTTACCGCGATCGCATGGGTGTAGAGGCTGAAATTATCAGCCCAACACCTCACCTGCTGCCACGTCAAGAGCAAAAACAGGCTGTATACCAGCAGGCCCACAGTCAAAACCGTAATTTTTCTGTGCCTGAAATTTTCCAATATCGCCGGAAAGCCCCAGGCTGCCATGACGAACAATCCGATCAGGGGGATGTAGGTATAGCGGTCGGCCATGGACTGGGTTCCCGCCTGAACCAGTCCGATCACCGGCACCAGGGTGCCGATAAACCACAGCCATCCCACCAGCAGATAGGGATGGTTTCGAGATTGCTTTACGACAGCAAAGGATATGGCTATGAGAACAATCCCGGAAAACAGGATTTTCCACATGGGTATGACAGCTGGATAGGGATAGAATACGGCCATATTGACGGGAATGAACGTCTTTCCGAGGTAGGTCGCATAGGAGACCAGAGCGTTGGCCAGTCTAAATCCCAAGGGGAAATAGTCCAGAGAGTTTACGGCTCCCCCGGATTTCTGGGCCAGAATCGTTAAAAGGCTGACCGCGCCAGACAGGCCCAAAAGCGGAATTTTTTCGATGACTAATCCGGCTGCAAGGTGACGAGCGGGCACACCATCGGGACCGCCATGCCGGAACAGGCCAATTCTGCCCAGCGGCCACACATCCAGCAGCAGTAGAACAAAAGGCAGGGTCACCACCATGGGTTTGGTCATCAGTCCCAGCATAAAGAAAAAAATAACGGGCAGATATGTGGTCCATCGCGCTCGTCGGGCATATCGCATATACGCGATGATGCTCAACATCCAGAACAAGGTGCTGAGGACATCTTTCCTTTCGGCAATCCAGGCCACAGATTCCACATGCAGGGGGTGGATGGCGAACAACCCAGCAACCAGGCAGCTCTTCCACGCCTCACCGGTGGCCTTGTATAAGATAAAATAGAGCAAAAGGGTGTTGATGAGGTGAAAAAGGACATTCACCAGATGGTGGGCCCCTGCGTTCATACCGAAGAGCCGGGTATCGACGATGTGGGACAGCCAGGTCAGCGGGTGCCAGTTGCTCGCACCGAAGGAAGTCATAAGGGTCATGACGAATCGGGGGGTCAACCGTTCATCGGCGAAGGTCGTGACATACCTGGGATCATCGTAGTTGACAAATTCATAATCCCCGACCTGGCCATACGGTATGCCTATCGAAGCCAGCAGGATCAGTACGATGACAATATGTCGTATATTTTCTCTTTTTTCCTGTTGGTTACGTTTCACAATAAACAAAGATAAAATTCTTGGGTTTCACTCCCTTTTTAAGCCTCCGGCTTAGCACCATTGAAGGCTTTTTTAAGCCTCCGGCTTAGCACCATTGAAGGCTTTGATTACATTGCAATCCTCACCGGATCGGTAGAACCTTTTCAATTCTCACCGGCAGAGCCGGTGGCTTAAAAAGGGAGTCATGCTCGAAGGCCGATTAAGAAAAGCGTCCTGGTCCATAGGACCCGCTTTAAATTCCTGAATAATATTGTGTATTAAAATTTGAATTCATCCCGCACTGCATGCAGCACTGAATTCAAATTTCAAGCATGCGACTAACCGGATCGCGAAACGTTCCCCCCGAACAGCGGTGATGCCATTAGTCCGCTTTTCGCCAGGCGAAAAACAAACGCCGTGTACAGGCATCCAAAGCCGTATTTTAGGCTGCGGTAGAAATTGATGGAAGAAGCCTCGGCAAAATATTTCGTGGGGCAGCTCACTTCGGCAATGGTGTAGCCGTGCCATATGATCTGGGTCAGCATCTGGTTGTCAAAAATGAAATCGTTAGAGTTCCCTTCCAGTGGCAACCTCTCCAACAACTCCCGCGAAAAGGCCCGAAACCCGGTGTGATACTCGGACAGCTTCGCCCCCACCAATAAATTCTCGGCCAGGGTGAGAAAACGGTTGGCCACGTACTTCCAGAGGGGCATGCCGCCCTTCAAAGCATATCCGCCCAGGATCCTCGAACCCAGCACACAGTGATAAAGATTGTTGCCGATCATCGAAGCCATGGCCGGTATCAGCTTGGGTGTGTATTGATAGTCGGGATGAACCATGACGATGATGTCACCACCGGCATCCAGGGCCAGACGGTAGCACGATTTCTGGTTGCCGCCATAGCCCTTGTTTTTTTCGTGTCGGTAGACGATGGTACTGGGCAGGTTTTCAGCTATTTTAACTGTGCTGTCCCGGCTGCCGTCATCGACAATGACCACAAGGTCAACGATTTCCTGCGCCATCACCTCGTCATAGGTTTTTACAAGCGTCTGCTGTGCATTGTAGGCCGGCATGACCACGACCACTTTTTTATTTTTGAACACGGCCCTCCCCTTCAGATTCCACCTGTTGTTTTTCAAGAACCACCAGGGTTTTATCAAGGTTGTCCCTGGCAATGACATGCCCGGGATCGTTCTGCAGTGCGATTCTAAAGTACTTGACGGCTTTTTCATACTTTCCGGCGACTGCCATGGCGCTGCCCAGCCCGTTATACGCCTCCGCCGAGGCTGTATTGATTCGGAGTGCATCCAGATAGTGCCAGTAAGCCGCACTGGTCCTGCCCTGCCGCAGACGGACGTTGCCCAGGTTTATATGTGCCTTGAGAAAATCGGGTTTGATACGCAGGGCTTCATTATACTTGGCAACCGCTGCTTCAAATCTACCCTGGCTGGCCAGTATAACACCGATATTCAGATATGCATCGGGAAAACCGGGCTCGACGGCAAGTGCTGCTGAATAATGCGCCAGCGCCTCTTTCGTTTTTCCCTGCGCGTTGAACTCGTATCCGAGGTTGTTGTGCATGATGTAATTGCCGTCGGTCACCGCGATGGCGTGCTGAAAAAGCGAAACGCTGTCCGACCAGCGGCCTACCTGATGCCACGTGGTGACGCTCATCAAAAGTATCACCAGGGCGGCTGCCGGAATTGCCAAAAAAATAGACCGTCGATACCGTGAAAGCACCTGTACCGCACCCCAGACGATGGCCACAAACAGGCCGATCAGGGGGATATAGGTGTAGCGGTCAGCCATGGATTGAACGCCCACCTGAACGATGCCGATCACGGGTACGAGCGTTCCAAGGTACCACAGCCACCCCACCAGCAGCCAGGGATATCTACGTGCGTATTTAAATGCCGTAAGGGTGACGGCGATAAGGAGGACACCCGCGCCCACAATCTGCCAAAAAGACGGCATACCGGGATGGGGGTAAAGTACAGCCAGCTTTGCCGGCCACAGCATTTTGGCCATATACCCCACATAGGCCACCATTGCATTGGCCAAACGCATGGTTAGGGGGTAAACCTGCATTGCGCCCACATTGCCGCCGCCGCTCTGTGAGAAAAAGGTAACCAGGCACGCAGCAAAGGACAGCGTAAAAAGACCGATCTTTTCCCGCAAAAGAAAGCCCAGCATCTGCAGCCTTGGCGAGGAGCCCGCAGCTCCATCCATCGGCAGGCCGGGAAACCGTTTCAGTGGCCAGTAATCCAGGAGCAGCAGCACAAAGGGAAGTGTCACCAGCATGGGCTTGGACAGCAGGCCCATGATAAAAAACATATGGGTCAGCAGGAATCGGCTTTTGTTGGGATGCTCCGTGTATAGGACATAGCAGCCCATGGTCGCCATCCAGAAAAAGCCGCTCAATACATCCTTGCGTTCCGCGATCCAGGCCACGGATTCCACGTGCAGCGGATGAATCGCGAACATCGCCGCCACCAGACAACTCGGCCACATTTCGCCGGTCATGCGTTTCAGCACCCAGTAAAGCAGCAGCGTGTTCATAAGGTGCAGCAACACATTGACTAGGTGATGACGGCCGGGATGCATACCGAATAGCTGTACGTCCAACTGATGCGAAAGCCAGGTCAAAGGATGCCAGTTGCCTAATACAATGGAAGAAAATGCCCAGCGAATTCCCTGGTAAGTGAGCCCACTCCGCACCTGCACGTTCTCGGTGACATACCAGTCATCGTCATAACCGATAAAATCGTGGCTGCGCACCTGCAGGAAGACAACGGCCGTTACCAGTAACAGCAGAAAGACAATCAGAAACTCAGCCCGCCGCCCGCTTACAGGTTTGAAGATTTTAGGACCAATGGGTTTCATTATTGAATAATTCTCATGATACCATCCCGGAGCAGATCGGTTGCCTTGAGAGTCACTGAGCCAGGGCTTCAGATCGCTCCGCCATTCTTTTGGCGACGATTCGGATAGAAGCGTCCAAAGGTATGCTCAGGGAATAGTCGCTGTTTTGGATTTGTTTCAATTGAGCCTGAATTAAACCCGTTGGGTATGAATCCAACAGGGTATCTGCGTATTGGCCGGCTTCTACCCGATCCCCTGCCCGGCTGCTGTTTTCGATCAGCATTATCAATGGGTTGAAGTTTTCAGGGGACCGCATGTAGGCGCGCTGGAGATACCCCTCCGCGTCTTCATAATGTCCGGAGATGCAGAGAGCGATCCCCATGTTCAAAAGAATCACTGGATCGTTCGGTTCAAGCCGTAAGGCCTCCTGGAAATAGTTCCTTGCCGTTTCATATTGTTCCTGCCGCAACAGGACGTAGCCCATTAAATTAAGATGCCCGCCAAGCGGCGCGGGAACCGAAACAAGCTGTTCGGCATTTTCCAGAGCTCGATCCCACTGCCCCTGCATAATCTGCACTTGGATCAATCCGGCCCGAGCTTTTTGATAGTCCGGATCGATAGCCAGCGCTTCTGTGAACACCGCCAAGGCTTTCGGTTTGTTATCGTTACGCATATAAATCACGGCCATGTTGTTCAAAATAGCCGGGTATACATTTCTTCTGGATTGTTGAAGCAAAAGTGCCCTTTCATAAAGCACCAAGGCTTTGGCATCATCCTGCGGGTTGGCGAGGTCGGGTCGGGATAGATCTTCGGCCAGCACGGTCAACGGCCTTGCACTGTTGGGTGCTTTGTGCATGGCATTTTCCCATAAAGACCTTTCCGTCGCCCAGGCAAAATTGCGGAGGTGGGTACTGAATCCGACGCTCGTCAACAAAAGGGTTGCAAATACAACCAGTATGACGTGCATCACCGTACTTTTTTCACGATAATAGTCCAAAAGGCTTTTGATACCGACAGATAAAGGTAAAAAGAAAAATAGAGACGGCAGGTAGTTGCGATGTTCAAACACGAGTTCGAGCGGTACAATGGTGGATTCGATTAAATGGTTCAGGAAAAAAAAGAGGATACTGAAGGAAAGAACCTTCATTTTCCACATCAAACCAAAGCCCGTAGCTATCAACAACAGAATTGCCAACATTGACGGCAGGGTTGTCCACGGCGTCCACAAAGAAGTCGAGAGGAGAACATCGTGTTCAATGGAAAATCGGTCAGCCAGGGGGTAAAAAAGCTGGCTGAGGTAAAAAAACACCACCCTGAATTCCGTCATTAACCGTTCGGACAAGGTAAATGTTCGTTTGGCATAGTCTTCGGCAAAGAAAAAATCGCTGCCTGGTAAAAACTGAAGCATCAGAACCAGGGAAATCAGTAGGAACCCGGCTGATATCATGTAGAATCTTCTGTTGCGGTTTCCGGCGGCAGCTTTCTGAAAAAAGATGATTTCGATCAGGACAAGCGCCAGGGGCAATGTGGCCGCATTTTCTTTGGAACCCAAGGCCAGCAGAAAACTCAAGGCACAACCGGTATAATAACTTGTGCGTCGCCAAGGGAGCGCTGACATTCTGCTTTTCAGGTAAAAATATATGCTCAAAAGATAGAACAGAGCTGCCAGGCTGGTCATGCGCTGTACGATGTATGTAACGGCCTGGATCTGGATGGGGTGCAACGCCCACAACAGGGCCGCAAAAAGGGCGATAAAATTCACCTCCTCCCCATGATGCTTTATCAGGTTGGGTGTTTTGTATAGGTTTACAATGACAAGATAAAGTACCAGGGTTGCCAAAATATGGATGGCAGTATTGATGATATGGTATCCAGCGACATGATCTCCGCCGATATACCAATTCAACGCCAGCGAAAGACACGCCACCGGCCGGTACATCCTGTCTCCGAGCTGAGCCGGTTTGGACGGGTTGGTGTAAAACGTCTTTATGATGGATTCAGGCTTTAAATCGGTGAGGTGAATATAGGTGTTATTCAGGATGTTTGGTTTGTCGTCGAACTGCCAGGATGCATTGAATGTGTTGGTGTAAACCAGCAGGATGAGTGTTGCAGCCAGAAAATAGGAGGTATACCGTTTATGTGAGGAGCTGTAGTGGCCTTTTTTCAATCGTCAAACCTGAAGTTTCATGAAGTGACATTTCAAATGGTAAAAAAAAAGGGGGAGTAGACCTCCCCCTTTTTGGGACAAAAGTACCATTTTTACTAACAAATTATTGAGTAATAAGTTTTGTGTAAATACCCGGAGTCGTATTGCTCCAGAAACCCTGCGGGCTGGCAGCCGCGGAAATCGGCGCCTGATAGGCTGTCGGGCACCGGTTGGTACCGTCCGTCACGGTGACGGTCATATTAATGGTAGGATCGACACCGATAATAGTTCCTGCATTGGTCCCGGTCAGCGTGATACCTGCGCCGCCATTCACGTCTCCTATAGCAGGTGTTGCCGTGTGGACGGAAATGGAAAAATAATCCGCAATTGCTCCGGCGATGGAATTGGCGTCCGTCTCGACCGCCGCACAAAACGATTTGTTACGGTAAGAGATAAAGTTGGGGATGGCGATGGCGGCCAGAATACCGATAATGGCGATAACGATCATGAGTTCGATCAGTGTAAAACCCTGGCTGTTTCCTCTCAATTTTTGAAGCATTTTCTAACCTCCCTTTGTTGTTTTTTGTGTTAGTTCTTTAAGTTGTTAAATTATTGAGTATTTTAAACCGTGAACATGCTTTCTGAGACTTCGGTCGATTTTTGACTGACCCCGAAAGGGTCCGCTTTAACCGAGGAAAATCCCGGAAAAAGCATGGTGCTTATCACTTTGGGTTTTATTCGGTTGATCAGGGCCCACATCACCTCCTTTTTTTAATCTTTTCGATAATGGCATCACAAGCTGCAAGTTCCATACCACAAAAAATTATTGATTGTCAAGACAATATACCCGTTTGATTTTAATTATTATTTTAATGAATATTTATGAAAGCAACTCGTTTTCCTATGGGAGTTATGGCATGGTTGGCAGAATATTGTAAAATATTCTGACTTTTTCTGTCAAATGGTGACAATAATTGTCACTCTGCCATGGTGAGTTTGTCCAGGCGATATCGCAGGGATCGAAAAGTGATGCCCAGAAGTTCGGAAGCCTTGTTCTTATTGCCGTTGGTAAACTCCAGGGCTTTTTTCAGGTAGGCCCGTTCGATCTCCGCCAGGATGCTGTCCAAGGCCACGCCGTGGGCGACCTCATCCAGATCGAAACGTCGGTCCTTCACGCCTTCGATCCACCGTTTTTTGTTCACGGAAAGCGCCAGGCTGTCGGGCAGCAGGATGTTGGTGCTGGTAAGGGCTACACTTCTTTCCAGAAGATTTTCCAGTTCCCTGATATTTCCCGGAAAATCATATTTTTTAAGGAGTTCAATGGCATAAGATGACATTTTTGTCACTTGTTTCCCCATTTCCCGGGAATATTTATCCAGAAAATGCTGGGCCAGAACCTTGATGTCCGTTTTGCGATCCCGTAACGGCGGGACCTTTATTTCGATGACATTGAGACGGTAGAACAGGTCTTCCCGGAAGTTTCCGTTGATGACCTCCTGGGTCAGATTTTTGTTGGTGGCCGTTATGATGCGGATGTCAACGGTGATATCCTTGGTGCCGCCCACCGTCTTAAATGCCTTTTCCTGAACGGCCCGCAACAATTTTACCTGAATCTGCTGGTTGATTTCCCCGATCTCGTCCAGAAACACGGTACCCTGGTGGGCGGCCTCGAACAGGCCTTTTTTATCCTGGTTGGCACCGGTGAAAGACCCTTTTTTATGCCCGAAAAATTCACTCTCCATGAGGGTTTCGGGAATTCCCCCGCAGTTGATAATAACAAAAGGCTTGTCGCATCGGTCGCTCTGCTCGTGTATAGCCAGGGCAATCAGCTCCTTGCCGGTGCCGCTCTCCCCGGTGATGAGAACATTGGTCCGGGTCTTGGCCACCTGCCGGATCATGTCGTAAATGTACATCATTCTGGGACTGTTGCCTACGATCTTGCCGAAATGCAGTTTCTTGGAGGATATTTCACCATCCAGATCCCGTTTTTCCTGCTGGGCGGTCTTGAGATCCAGGGCATTCTGGATGGTCAGTTTCAATTCAGCGTTGTCAAAAGGCTTGGGCACATAGTCGTACGCACCGGCATTCATGGCCTCAACGGCATTCTCGGCCGAAGAAAAGGCCGAGATCATGATCACCACCGCATGGGGGTTTTGTTTTTTAGCGGTTTTGAGCACGTCAATACCACTGATATCCCCCAGCCGGATATCGCAGAGCAGAAGATCAACCTTTTCTCGCTTTAGAAAGGACACGGCTTTCGTGCCGTTCTCGGCACAGGATACCCGGTAGCCCTCCTTTTTAAGCATAATTTCAAGTAGCTCGCGCATACTGAGCTCGTCATCGACAACCAGAAGGTGGCTTTTTTCATTTGGCATGATAGTATTCTCTGGATTTTATGACTGGAAATTATTGAACGGAATTTGAATTGAGCCTTATCACAATTATCGTGAAACGTAAAACGGAAGAAAGGAAATACAATTGTTAATTGTTAATTTTGAATGTTTAATTTAGCATTAAAGATGTCTGCACCCGTCTGCGGCTAATAATAAGCGCTTCCTGTCAGCTATGAACTAAGAACTCGCTCCTGTAATTCAAAATTCAGCAGGCTCCTTGCACCTTGAACCCTATATCTTATACCTTACGACCCGTCATATACCACCCTCCCGCCCACGATCGTCATCACGGCTTTGCCTTTGACTTCCCATCCCTGAAAGGGGGTATTGCGGCTTTTGGACTGGAAAGAACCGGCATCGATCACGTGGGACAATTGCGGGTCGATTACGGTGATATCCGCAGGCAGACCGACTGCCAACCCGTTGTCGACATTGATGATCCGGGCCGGGTTGGTGGACATCCTGCGGATGAGTTCCGCCATGGACAGCACCCCCTCCTCCACCAGCGCCAGGCTGATGGGTATGGCGGTTTCCAGCCCGATGATACCATTGGGTGCCTTTTCAAAGCCCTCATTTTTTTCGGACTCACTGTGGGGGGCATGATCCGTGGCAATGGCATCGAGACTCCCATCGGCGAGGCCCTGGCGGACAGCCTCCCGGTCCTGCGAACTTCGCAGCGGCGGGTTCATCTTGGCGTTGGCGCCGCATGTGCGCACAGCCGCATCGGTCAAGGTAAAATAGTGGGGAGCCGTCTCGGCGGTCACCCTCACCCCGCGCCGTTTAGCATCGCGTATGGCCTGCACGGACTCCCGGGTGCTCACGTGCGCGATATGCAGCGGCGATCCGGTAAGTTTGCAAAGAGCGATGTCCCGCATGACCATGATGCTCTCGGCAGCATTGGGGATGCCGGCATAACCCAGTTCGGCGGCAACCCGCCCTTCGTTCATGCTGCCACCTGCAGCAAGCTCGAGTTCTTCACTGTGCGACATCACCGGCAGGCCGAGTTTCCCGGCCTGTTCCAGCGCTCTACGCATCATCAGGCTGCCGGACACCGGCATGCCGTCATCGGTGACAGCCACCGCACCGGCCGCTTTTAATGCACTGAAATCACACATTTCTTTCCCCGAAAGCGCCCAACTGACAGCAGCGACCGGATAAACGCGCACCAGGTCGGCCGCTTTGGCCTTTTTCAGTACGTACGCTGTAATACCAGGTTCGTGATTGGCCGGACGCGTGTTCGGCATGGTGCAGACGGCCGTGAATCCGCCGTGGGCTGCAGCCCGGCACCCGGTTTCGATGGTCTCTTTGTGTTCGAAACCGGGTTCGCGGAAATGAACGTGGATGTCTATGAATCCAGGGGCTACGACCTTGCCGGCACAGTCGATAATGTTTACATTCCGTGAGGCTTCCTCGGATGGGTTGGTTGTAGGCTTTTGTTGTTTTTTCGGGTGGATAGCAACAATTTTACCGCCCCTGACCAGGATGTCCATAACCCCGTCCAGGTGGTCCGGATCGATGACGTGGCCGCCTTTGAGAAGCAGGTCCAAAATGCCTCCTATTCATTTTTTTCAGACAGGATTAACAGGATATTGTCGATACCCGGATGAACCGGAAAAGATGAACATCGAACGTCCAACATCGAATGCCGAATAGGCACAAGCAGGATTGGCAATCCGCCTCTTTTTTAATATCCAATGATCAAGTTTCGGCAGGGCTGAAGCCGACGGTTTCGTAGCCCAGGGATTTATCCCTGCGCTTTTTTTTCATCGGAATCAAAAAATATAGCAGTGCCAATGTTCTCGATCCCGATCCCGATAGCGATTTCGACCCCGAAAAGAACGTTCTAAAGGTAACACGGCTTAAGTTAACGGCATTGAGCTATGAGCTATAGACTATGAACTCGCTCCTATAATTCAAAATTCATAACTAAAAACTAAAAATTATACCCTGACCCCCTGCATATCTCACGTCTCACAGACTCATTTAAGCATATCGCCAATCCGGCCCCACCTGACATAATTCAGGGCGGATTTCGAATTGTCTTTGTTCCAGGACCAGTAGATCATAAAGGCCTTGCCCTTCACGGCTTTGAGATTTACAAATCCCCAGAAACGGCTGTCCTTGCTGTTGTCCCGATTGTCGCCCATGACAAAGAGGGAATCCTTGGCCACGGTGACCGGCCCGAAATTGTCCCGTTTGTTGAATCCGCCCGGGATGACATAGGCGTCTTTGTAAACCGCCCAGCTGCGTTCATAGGGTTCGTGGTTGATATAAAGGCGTTTGTCCCGAATCTCGACCACGTCGCCTTCTACGCCGACAACACGTTTGATGAAGTCCAGCTTGGGATTTTCGGGATATTTGAATACGACGATATCATCACGCTGCGGATTTTTTATGGGTATGAGGGTTGTCCGCAAAAAAGGTATCTTGACCCCGTAAATAAACTTGTTGACCAGGATGTGATCGCCGATCTGCAGGGTTTCTTTCATCGAGCCGGAAGGTATTTTAAATGCCTGGACCACAAATGTTCGAATGAACAGTGCCAGGAGCACTGCAATCACGATGGCTTCCAGGTTTTCCCTGAGACCGCTCTTCTTGTTTTTTCCTTTTTTTTCGCCGGGCTGAATGGGTTTCGATTTCGTTTTCGTCACTTTTTACCTTTATATGTTTGGGGACAACTTAGGGTTACGGTTCACGGTATAGAGTACAGGGTATACGGTATAGGGTGTAAGGTATAAGGTGTACGGTGCCAGGAGCTTGCTGAATTTTGAGTTTTGAATTTTCAATTTTAAAATACGCAGACAAGCTGATTTGGCTTCAAGCACCAGAATTCAAAATTAAACCTTCAGGATTGGCAATCCGCCTTTTTTTAATTATCCAATTTTCAATAAATTTTCATGCTCTGACGCGCACAACAAAGCATGAAACATCCACTATCAGTAAATATCCGTATGTTCATTTTACGAAAATTCATGAAAATTTATACACATTAGAAACATGCATCAGCACGGAAGGTGATTTATACCCCAGGTTTTTGGGACAGGAATGCTGTTCTCAAATATGGCTGACTGTTTCTAATGAATAGGTACTAAACTCCTTCGAAGCTACCTTCCACCCTATACCCTTACATCGTGAGGCGTTAGACGTAAGACGTGAAAGCCTCCAAACTTACAGCAATTTGCACCCTGTACCGTATACCTTACACCTTAAACCTTCTACCCTATACCTTCTACCTTACACCTATATTTTCTTAATTTCCAAGTAGATAAATAATAATCCTTAAAGTAATATTTGCAATAATTCCAGCCACGACATCATCGATCACAATGCCCGCGCCACCGGCGATTTTGCGTTCCAGATACCGGATGGGAAACGGCTTGAAAATATCCAGCAGCCTGAAAACAACAAACCCGGCCACAGCTGTAAAAAAATTGAACGGCAACCACGCCAGGGTAACCATCATCCCGGCCATTTCATCGATAACAATCGATCCGGGATCTTTTTTGCCCAGCATTTTTTCACTTGAATGCGCAAGCAACACCGCCAGCGCGATAAACACAAGGATGAAAACGGCGCTGACACCCGGGGTGCGGGTTGAAAGCAGGTAGCACAGCGGCAGTGCCGGCAGGGTTCCGAAGGTTCCCGGCGCAAATGGCAGGTAGCCTGTGAAAAAACCGGTGGAAAAAAACAGCACCGCTTGCTGGCCGAATTTCATGGCTCGTCTCTATATGCTGCTGTCATTTTTGTCAAGTTGAAGAGCCATAAAAATTAACAGGTGAGAATATCCAATATCCAATAATCAATGTCTAATTTCCAAGGGAAACAGGGCTGAAGCCCTGGCCTACAAATGCGTTTCTCCGTTAACAAATGTAGCGCAGGGATTTATCCCTATTCCGACCACCTACTTTACCACCCGCTGCACTCAAGACACAAAGGTCACAAAGGGTTATTATTAAAAATTGCTGTTCTTAGCGTTCTTGGCGCCTTGGCGGTTCAAGATCTTTTCTCACCGCAGAGACGCAGAGGACACAGAGAAAAACAATTGCTAACTTTGAATGTTCCCGATCCCGATCCCGATAGCGATTTCGACCCCGAAAAAACCGATGTAAAAGTAACAACGGCATTAATTAAAAATTCATAATTAAAAACTCAAAATTAAAAGTATCCCCTTAACCACATGCCTTTACAACCTCCGCATACACCACCTGCAGGGGGATATTTTCATCCCGGGCAATTTCACGGCAGACATCATATTCCGGCACCATGCGGATGCGGCCGTCGGGATCGATGATTTTCTTGACGGCAACACTGCCGTAGGCGGTCTCTACGGTCACGATTTCACGTTTGAGCGTGTATCTTCCGACCGGGTATGATCTCAGGCCGCTTGTCGATGTTTCGGTCAGTATGCGATGCGCCAGCGCCTGTTCCCGGGCCGGATCGCAGAGAACCTGAAGCATGGTGCCCGGGCGGTTCTTTTTCATGAAAACGGGTATCCAGTAGACGTCCAGAGCGCCGTCTTCAAACAGCCTCTCCATCAGGAAACCAAACAGCTCGGGGTTCATGTCATCGATGCAGGTCTCGATAACCGACACAGTTTCTTTCTGCATACCGGTTTGATTTTTTTCAGTTTTATTCCAATCCTGGCCGGTCAATACCCGCAGGACATTGGGGTGCCCGGCAAACCGCCGCCGGCCGGCTCCGTACCCGACAGTTTCGATTTTCATTTCCGGCAGCTTGCCGAATGCGTCCGCGAAAACGCTGATAATGGCCGCGCCCGTGGGGGTGACCATTTCCTGATCAACCCCGCCCCCATACACCGGAACATTTTTAAGTATTGCCAGGGTCGCCGGCGCAGGCACCGGCAGGGTCCCATGACTGCACGCGACAAACCCGCTGCCCAATGGAATATTCGAAAAATATACCTTGTCGATACCGAGGTACTCCATGCCTAAAGCCGCGCCCACGATGTCGATGATGGCGTCCAACCCGCCAACCTCGTGAAAATGAACCCTTTCAAGGGGAACTCCGTGTATTTTCGATTCGGCAACAGCTATTTTTTCAAACATCTTCAGGCTGTTATTTTTGACGCCGGTGGACAGTTGGCTCTTTTCGA
>JAFDAT010000053.1 GCA_019313725.1 Deltaproteobacteria bacterium | reverse complement strand
TTTTTTTTTTTTTCTACAAAAACAGGCTGACACGCAGAGACCTTTTGGCCGACATCGCCGGGCTCTGGGATCTGGTGGAGACCCATGAACGGGAGTGCAGCTACGTGAAGCTGAAACGCAGCCTGGATGACCTGGGCGGGAGTTGCAATCATACCGCCGTCAAAGCTGTCGTCACCATGGTGCGTTATGACCAGGAGATCAGGCGCATGGTGGCTTCTCAAGGGGGGGTGGAACCCGCCATGACGGATTTTCTTTTCGGTCACCCCATGGAGAAAACCATGGAGAGGTTCGGTTACGGCATCAGGAAAAGGGACGGGAAATATTCGCTGGTCAGGGTTTAAGTTAAGTCTTGAAAGTATTAAAGCACGAAATTTTCGGTATTTTTTCGTAATTTCGTGATGAAAGCTTTTTTTATAAAGGATTACGGACTGACCAGTCCGGCAGTGATCAGAATACCTTTTAATTCTTGGCGGGCAGTTTCATCCAGGGGCATGAGGGGCGGGCGCGGTTTCCCACCAAAATAGCCCACCATGTCCATGGCCGCCTTCAGTCCGGCAATACCGTAGGTACCGGTCACGGCCCGGTTAACCGGTAGCATCTTGAGTTGCAGATCCCGGGCCGGCAGCCTGTGTCCTTCGGACAGAAGTCGTTGTATTTGAACGCATGCCTTGGGCGCCACGTTGGCCAGCGCCAGAATGCCGCCGGGACAACCCAGACTGAGCGATGCATACAGCGCACCGGCTGTACCCACCAGCACTTGAAATTCCTTATCCACATTGGCTAGTATTTCACCTATCTGGGCGACATTGCCGGAGCTGTCCTTGATGCCGACAATGTTGGGATGGCCGGACAGTTTAAGGATGGTGGTAAGATCGATATTGATGCCGGTAAATTTGGGAACGTTATAGAGCAGAATCGGGATGGGGGCATGGTCCGCCACCTGCACAAAGTGATTTTCCAGAGCGGCGGGCGTCATTTTACCCCCGTAGTAGCAGGGGGTGACCACCAGGGCTGCCTGGACGCCAAGGTCGGCACAGTCCCTGGTAAGCCGGATGGTTTCCGGCGTGGACTCGCAGCCGGTCCCAGCCAACACCACCATATCATCTGTTGTGGCCTGGACCACCGTTTTGACGGCCGCGCGTTTTTCAGCTTCGGAAAGGTAAGGGTATTCCCCATTGGAGCCCAACACGAGTATTCCCCTGATGCCGCTCCGGGACAAACGGGCGACATTGCGGGCGAGTTTACCATGGGCCACATCTCCCTTTTCAAAGGGCGTGGTGATGGGGGGAATAATGCCGTTCAGATCTATTTTCTTTTCCACGTCATTTACCTGAAATTTAAATGTAGAGTTCCGGGCGCCTGTTGGGCAGAAAAAAGTGCATCCTGTTGTCGCGCACCTGCCGAAGTTCCCCGGCTTCAAGGTCGAACACGTGCAAGGCTTCTTCACCGGTGGCCCATTTCTGCAAAATGTGTCCGGAGGGCCCGATGACCAGCGCATTTCCGGGAAAGCACAATCCCTTCGCGTTGCTTCCGGTTTGATTGCAGGCAACGATGAACAGGCTGTTATCGTAGGCCCTGGCCGGCAGATGGCGCATCCAGGAGCGGTGCTTTTCGGGTGCCTTCCCCCGGGGAGAGGCATGCGGTATGAATATTACGGCAACCCCGAGGGCGGCCATGCGGGTGGACAGCTCGGGGAAATGCGCATCATAACACAATTGAATGCCAAATTTGATCCCCTTGTATTCGAATATGGGAATCTGTTTTCCGGCCGTGTACATGGCCTGTTCCGTTGGAGCGATATGGAGTTTTCGGTATACGCCATTTAATCCATCGGGTGTAATCACGGCATGCGAGGCATAGATATTTCCGTCCACACCCTTTTCAGCAAGTCCTGCCAGGATGATAATCTTTTCTTTTCGGGAAAGCACAATAAGGTCTTTGATTGACGGGCCCGGGATGGGTTCAGCCAGATCGAGGATGTCCGGATGGTTGCTGTAGCCGGTGATATTCATTTCCGGGAAGCAGATGAGTTCGGCACCTTCGGCGGCGGCCTGCCGGGTGAGGCGAACAGTTCTGTTCAGATTTTCGCGGGTCTGGCCGACTTTGGCATTGAAAACGGCTATGGCTGTTCTGATGTCGCGCACTTTAAATTTTCCTGGTCAAAAAAAGCATGTCTGTGCAGCTATAGGGTGAATTGCGCCTTGATCTTATACACCCGGGTTGCCGGCAGATTCAGTATCTTGTTGATGCCTGTTCGGCGTGATATATCTTCAAGGTTTTTCTGGATTATGTCACGGGAGGGCTCAATAAAGGTAAACCAGACGTTGAAATGGTTTTCCCTCTGGTAGTTGTGGGTTACACCGGTGTAGCCGTTCACGACTTCCTTGAAGAATTCGAGCTTGTCCCCGGGTACGTGGGCGGCACACAATGTGCTGACATAGCCCAGTTTCTCCGGAACGAAATTGCCGCCGATGCGCCGTATGATTCCCGTGCTTTTCAACCTGGAAACGCGTTCGATGACATCGTTTTCCGACAGGCCCAGGTCATCGGCGATGGTGCCATAAGGTCTTTGGGTGATAGGAAAATCGGATTGAATCCGGTTAATAATGCGTTTGTCTATATCGTCAATTACAGGCATAATGGCTCGTATTCTAAAAAACCAATGATAATATAAAGGTGAATCGTTTTACACAAAACAAAAAAGTCAAATCCGAAACAAATTACAATGGCTGAAATCCTAATATCGAAAACCCCAAATCCTAAACAATTTCAAATAGTGTCAATCGCCAATTGAAAAAATATTAAGGTGAACTTTGCGGGTCCTTGGCCCGTCGAATTCACAGAAAAACACGCCCTGCCAGGTGCCCAGCACAAGATGACCGTTCTCGACGGCGATCAGTTCCGACGCCCCCACCAGTGTGGATTTTATATGGGCGGGTGAGTTTCCCTCCATATGCCGATACCCGGCCTTCCATGGGATGACCTGGTTGAGCACTTTCAATATGTCCGACTTGACGCTGGGATCGGCACTCTCGTTGATGGTTACGGCAGCGGTGGTGTGGGGGATAAAAACAAAACAGAGCCCCTGGCCTATCCCGCTTTTTTTAACTTCATCCTGTATGATGGCTGTAATGTCAACCAGTTCGGTCTGGGATTGTGTTTTTACGGTAAATTGCATGGTAACCTCCGCCCCAATAAAAAAGGCCCTGCCGGAAAGCAGAGCCTTTGTCATCATCAGAACCAATCATTGAGCAGTCATGTGCAATTTATACACACCCGGTCGGTTTCGGAAGACCGGCCATCTTACAGGCTCCCTTGCCGGGGCCTGAGGGGAACAGTTCATAGATGTGCTTCAGCTTGAAACCGGTGACCTTGGAAAGAACGCGGACCATAGGTGCGATACCATTCTTTTCATAGTATTCTCTAAGAACGGTGATAACTTTCTGATGCTCATCGTTCAATTCTTCAATCCCTTCTTCCTTTTTAACCAACTGAACCCACTCCTGGCTCCAGTTTTCGTAGGAATCGATAAATCCGTCTTCATCTACACTAAAAGATTTTCCTTTAAATTCTACATCTGGCATTTAAAAACCCTCCTTTAATATATTTATTCCAATGCGGCCTTCGCGGCCTTGACTGCTATTTAGAAAATTTAACTAATAATGGATAAGATACCTAATGTCAATATTTAAAAACCGGCATTTAAAAATCATTTCCTGCCGAAATTTTACAGTTTATATAGACTGTATAACTACCTAATATTCCTTGGGTGTTTTGTTTATCTGGTCAAGGGTGAAAACAGGGCCGTCTTTGCAAACCAGCTCTTTTCCGATGCCGCATCGTCCACACATGCCAAATCCGCACTTCATTCTGTTTTCCAGGGACATGATGATGTGATCATGGGCATACCCCAGCTTTTCCAGTACCGGAAGGGTGAATTTGATCATGATCGGTGGTCCGCAGACGATGGCATAGGTGGCATCGTCGCCCTGGGGGGCCTTCTGCTCGGTGACAGGGGGGGTGAACCCTACGTTGTATTCCCATCCGTCGGCAGGTGCGTCGATGGTCAGGTGCATGTTGATGTCATCCCGTTTTTCCCATGCCACCAACTCATCCTTATAAAGCAACATCCCGGGCGTTCGGGCGCCGTAGACGACATCTATGTTTCCGAACCTGGAACGGTTTTCCGGATCGAGCATATAAATGATGGAAGAACGCAGCGTTGTGAAAGCAAACCCACCACCGACGATCAGTATATTTTTACCTTCCAGAAGATCCCAGGGATACCAGTTGCCCAGGGGTCCCCTGAGGCCCATGATGTCGCCCACCTTCATATTGTGAAGGTGGGATGTGACCACGCCGGCTCTGAAAACCGTGAATTTGACAAAGCCTTTTTCAACGGGGGAGGATGCAATGCCGATGGGAATTTCACCGACACCGGGAACGGAGAGTTCGGCAAACTGGCCGGCGTTATAGGCAAATTTTTCTTCGTCACCCGGGTTCAGGAAAACAAATTTGAATGTTTTAAGGCTTTTATCTTCGGTTGCAATCTCGATGTCATCGATACGAACCGGATAAGGTAAATATGGATTTAACACGTGTTCCTCCATCTATTTATTTATTCCAGTATTAAAAACTGGGTTCTTCAAAAATAATTCCTTAATCTTGTACTGTACAGGCAGCTTCGTCGGTTTTATAATTGTTCATCAGGTCGCAGACCCTGCGAATATCAATGTTGACCGGGCACTGGCTGACGCACCGGCCGCATCCGACACACATGATTCCTGTATCGTATTTGTCCACAAAATATTTTAACTTGTGCATAAACCGCTGCCGTAACCGCTGGGTTTTGGTGCCTCTGGGATTGTGCCCGGTCGTGTGCAGGGTGAATAACGGAAACATGCAGCTGTCCCAGTTCTTCATCCTTTTTCCGGTTTTGCCGTGAACTTCATCCTGGAGGTCGAAGCACCAGCAGGTGGGGCAGGTAAAGGTGCAGGTGCCGCAGTTAATACAGGCGAAGGCAATGTCTTCCCAGAAGGATGCGCCATGAAGATCCATCAAATCCTGGTTTTTGAGGTTTTCCATTGAAACGCTGGCGGTGATTTTTGCCTCCGCCGTCGCTTTTCTGGCATCGATATCAGCTTCCCCGTCAGTTGCTGTATTCCAGCCGGCAGCCTCAGCAAAGGCCCGGCCTTTGTCGGTCAGCACCTTGGCCAGATATTGGGCATCTTCCTCTATCAGAAGTAGATCCAGCCCCTCTTCGTTGTAAGGCCCGCAACCGGTAGAGGTGCAGAAGCAGGTACTCTTGGGGTCGTCGCAGGCCAGCCCGACGAAGGTGGTGGCATCCAGCGCCTTGACCCAGTAGGGATCCTGGTATTCAGGTGTGTCGAAATTCAGGTTCACCAGACGGACAGCCTTGGCGTCGCACGGCCGGATTCCCAGTATGGCCCGCGGAGAGCTGTCTGTTTCGATGGACTTCATGATGTGGTGATCGGCGGCATTCTCATCCAGGCTGAATTCGATAATGGTTTCGGATTGCGGAAAAAGGATCGCCTTGGGTGACAGCCGGGTGTTGCTGAAACCGAAATCGGGCTGTTCCCCGACATCCAGCGCCTTATAGTTGTAGTAGTCCTTTTCTTTTGAGGGTCCGAACAGGCGATAGGATTTCTGCAGCGTCGCAAGTCCTTGGGCCCACTGTTTTTTGTCAATTTTTACAAACGTCATAATCATTTTGCCTTTTTATTTTATAAATTCATCCGGATCGTCCGGCCGGTACGTGTCTAAAGGGGGTCTTTCATCCAGGGTCAGACCGGCTTCCCAGCCGAACTGTTCAAAACTGTCTTTTTCCAGTTTTTTGGTAAACACCCGCATGTTGATACCCACAGGACAGGCACGTTCACAGGCGCCGCAGTCCGTGCACCGGCCGCCGCAGTGAAACGCCCGCAGGAAATGGAATGTCCGCACATCGGTGGGATCCTGCCCTTTGCCGACCCACTGTGGCTTGGACTCGTCCACGAAACAGGTGGGGCAGTAGCAGAGGGGGCAGGCATTCTTGCAGGCATAACAGCGAATGCAGGGCGAAAGAAGTTCCTCGAAATAATTCCACTTCTCTTCCGGGTTCATGGCTTCAATTTGCCGGACATCTTCATAGCGGTCGACATTCTGCTCTTCAACCGGGTCGGCTACCATTTCGTCGTAGATTACCGGATTGCGGTGTGTGCATACTGCGCAGTTTTTCTGCAGAACGTCGGCCTTGTCCAGTTCGTTTACCTGTCCGTTGACGGTGATTTTAATTTTGCCGCCATCTTCGGTCACATCCTGGATATCGCCGGCGAACATGCTGGTGGTCTTATGCTTGTCAATCATGCCCTGGCAGGGAACGCCAATGATGACAAGTTGTTCCCGGCTGATTTTGTTTTCGATGATGTGGGTAACGATATTGCGTGAATCGCAGCCCTTGGCTATGATGCCGATCTTTTCCGTGCGATTGGTCAGGTAGTTGGCCAGGTTGATGCCGCAGTTGCTGTCCCAGACCAGCTGGGCAGCATCTTTTGCATTTTTGATGAAACAGGGTTCATTCATCATGGGCATGCTGCCTTTACGAAAACCGATGACCATGTCCACCTGGCACTCCTTGAGCAGCCGTTGGGAGATTTCTCTTATTTTATCATTGTATTCTGACATGTTATGCTACCTTGGCTTCATGCTTTGCGAAATGCTGGTTCGGTCCCAGGGCCTTTACCTTTTCCGTTACCTCTTTGACCACTTCCACAAATTTGGTGGATTCGGCTGAGGAGATCCAGGAGTAATGGATCCGGTCAGGTTCGATACCCATGTGTTCCATAAGGTTTTTAAAAAGCGAGAATTTCCGACGTGCGTAGTAATTACCTTCCAGGTAATGGCATTCGCCGGGATGTCACCCGGACACCCAGACACCATCAGCACCCTCCCGCAGGGCGGCCAGAGCGAATTTGGGGCTCATGCGGCCGGCGCAGGGAATCCGGATGACCCGGATATTGGGCGGGTATTCCATCCGGCTGACGCCTGCAAGGTCGGCAGCACCGTAGCTGCACCAGTTACACAGGAAACTGACGATTTTCGGTTCCCATTCAGACATGACTGTAATCTCCTTTATTTATACTGCCTCATTCATCGCAAAAATCTGCGCAAAAATCTGATCGTTGTCAAAGCCTTTCAGCTTGATAGCGCCGGAGCGGCATGAAGCTACGCACAAGCCGCAGCCTTTGCACAGGACCGGATTGATCTGGGCCTTGCCCGCAAAGGGTCCCTCCTCGATGAAAGAGGGTGCCGAATAGGGGCAGATGGAGATGCACACCTCGCACGAGCTGCAGTTAATGGGCACGGTTTCGGCAATAGTCCCACTGGTGTGAATCGTCTCGCGTGCCAGCAGGGTGACCGCTCTTGAAGCCGCCGCTCTGCCCTGGACGACAGATTCGTCTATGGGCTTGGGATAATGTGCCAGGCCGCACAGAAAAACACCGTCGGTGGCGAATTCAGAGGGTCCCAGCTTGGCGTGCTTCTCCACAAAAAAGCCGTCGTCGTTCAGCGGCACCTTGAAGAACCGGGCCAGGGCTTCGTTCTTGTTCGGAACCACTGCGGACGCCAGGGTGACCAGGTCGGCGACAATCTCCAGCGGGCGTCCCAGAACGTGGTCGGTTACCATAATCGTGATGTCCCCGTCATCGAGATTGACCACGGGTTTGTTCTCCAGGGAATAGCGGATAAATATAATGCCATGCTCGCGGGCTTCACGATAGAGGTATTCACGTTCGCCATAGGTTCGGATATCCCGGTAGAGAATATAGACGCTCATTTCCGGGTTGATTTTTTTCAACTCCAGGGCGTTGTCGATGGCATGTGTGCAGCAGACCCTGGAGCAGTATGGCCGGTCCGGTTCCCTGGAGCCGACACATTGAATGAAGACCGCCGAATTCATCGCTTTCAGGGAGGGGTCCTTGTCCATGAATTTACGGTCCAGTTCCAGGCTGGTCAGGATGCGCGGGTCGTCTCCATAGTGATACTCTTCGGGTTTGAGGGCCGATGCTCCGGTGGCCACAACAGCCACACCGTGTTCCAGCTCATTTTCCTCACCATCGGCTGCCAATGTGGCCTTGAAACTGCCCACAAAGCCTTCAACATTTTTAAGCTCGGTATTCAGGTGAATGTGGATATTTTCGTTCTGGTCAATATCGGCAATCAGATGGGACAGTTTCTCCTGGACATCATCACCCGAAATTGTTTTGAACAGGTTGAGCGCCTGACCGCCCAGCGCATCGCTTTTCTCCACAATATGGGTTTCATAACCCTGTTGGGCCAGAGTTGACGCCGCACTCATACCGGCGATGCCGCCGCCGATGACCATGGCTGTCTGGTTGACTTGCAGTTCCGCTTCCTCCAGCGGCTGCATGAGCGCCACCTTGGAAACAGCCATGCGTACCAGGTCCTTGGCTTTTTCCGTAGCCAGTTCCGGGTTGTTTTTGTGGACCCAGGAATCCTGGTTGCGGATGTTGCACATCTCGAACAGGTATTTATTCAGCCCGGCATTGATCAGCGTTTCCTGAAACAACGGTTCGTGGGTTTTAGGGGTGCAGGCCGCCACCACCACCCGGTTCAGGTTTTTCTGCTTGATAATCTGGGTCATGGTTTCCTGTGTGTCCTGGGCACAGGAGTAGAGGTTGTCCGAAAAATATTCCACGTAGGGCAGCGTTGCCGCATAATCCCGAACCGCGGGCACGTCCACCACACCGGCGATATTGATGCCACACCGGCAGACGAATACACCGATGCGGGGGCGTTCGCCGAATACGTTGGTTTCGGGAATCACTTCGGGCACCAGGGTACGGGTGTTTCTCGCCGAACTCAAAGCGGCTCCGGCGCTGGCGGCTGCCGCACTGGCGTCGATGACCGACTGGGGAATATCTTTGGGTCCCTGGAAAGCGCCGCAGACGTAGATGCCCTTTTGAGAGGTTTCCACCGGTTCGAAGATTTCGGTTTTGCAGAAGTTGCCTTCGGTCAGTTCGATGCCCAGTTTTTCCGCCAGGGCCACGGTTTCGGGGTTGGTCTGAAGGCCGACGGAGAGGACCACCTGGTCAAAGGTTTCGTTTTGCAGTTCACCCGATTCGGTAACATAGCGTACCGCGAGGTCATCGGACCCCGGTACCGGATCAATCGTGTGTACCCGGCTGCGTACGAACCGTACGCCTTTTTCCTGGGCGCTGTTGTAGAAGCGTTCGAAATCCTTGCCGTGGGTGCGCATATCCATGTAAAATATGGTGCACTCCAGGTCATCGCCGGCGTGTTCCTTGGCTATCACGGCTTCCTTGATGGCGTACATGCAGCACACCGAAGAACAGTAGGAATTGTCACAGCGATTGAGATCACGGGAGCCCACACACTGGAACCAGGCGATCTTTTTGGGCTCTTTGTGGTCGGACAGGCGCACAAGATGCCCCTCGGTGGGTCCTGATGCCGAAAGGACCCTCTCCATTTCCATGGAGGTGATCACGTTGGGGTGATTGGCATAGTTGTAGGCATCGAATTTGGAAGGGTCGAAGGGCTCGAAACCAGGTGCCAGAATGATCGATCCGACTTCGAGTTCAACGATTTCATCTTGCATGGCATAGTCGATGGCGTCCACGCCGCAGAACTCCGCGCAGACCTTGCACCCGCCTGTCTTGAAATGTACGCAGACATCCCGGTCAATGGCCGGCGTGTTGGGCACGGCCTGGGCATAGGGTACGTAAACCGGCTTTCTGCCTTTGAGGCCCATTTCATATTCGGAAGGGATTGTGCGAACGTTTTTTTGACGGGTGAACAGATTGTTGACCCTGTCCAGGGTAATATGGCCGGTGGGGCAAAGTGACGCACAGGCACCGCAGGCCATGCAGATATCGGACTGTACATTAAAAGGTGTATCGATATTGAGCTCCAGGCCCCGGCCGGTCAAGGTGATGGCACTGTTACCCATCTTCTTGCATATCCGGGTGCAGAGTCCGCAAAGGATACAATCGTCGCCTTCAGGTTTGAAGCGAGGCGATTCAATGTTATAGGTTTTTGCAAGCTTTTTTAATAATGGCACCTCGGGGCACCTTGCATAGAGCATCTCCACAATCAGCTTGCGTCCCTCGTGAACAACATCCGTGTCCGTCTTGACTTCCATGCCTTCCCATATCGGGTAGTTACAGGCGGTGACAAAACGGGTTCTGCGTCCGTCAAAAAGCTCCACCGTACAGATACGGCACATTCCTGCAGGATCCAGGGCCTTGTGATGGCAGAGGGTGGGGATGTCGACACCATGTTTTTCAGCTACCTGGAGAATGTACTGCCCTTCCTCTCCCTGTACTTTTTTCCCGTTCAATTTAAACGTGATCATAATAATTACAATCCTTATACGAATTATTGAATGGCTATTGCATTAAATTTGCACCCATCATAGCAGATCCCGCATTTGATACACTTTTCCTGATCGATATGATGGGGTTCTTTCTTTTTGCCGGATACTGCATCCTGCGGGCATTTTTTCGCGCACAGCGTACAGCCGTTACAGGCTTCATCGTCGATTTCGTAGTGAAACAGCGGCTTGCAGACACCTGCCGGGCACTTTTTATCCTTTATATGGGCTTCGTATTCATTACGGAAATAGAGAAGATTGGTCAGCACCGGGTTGGGGGCGGATGTGCCCAGTCCACAGAGAGAAAACTTTTGCAGCATTGCGCCGATCTCTTCCAGAAGCTCAATATCCCCCTCACGGCCTTCGCCCTGGCAGATTCTGGTCAACACGTCCAGCATCTGTTTTAGCCCTTCCCGGCAGGGGTTGCACTGGCCGCAGGATTCATCTTTTAAAAAATCAACGAAATAACGGGCAACGTCCACCATGCAGGTGTCCTCGTCCATAACAATCATGCCGCCGGACCCCATAATGGAGCCAACTTTGGAAAGCTCGTCAAAGTCTACCGAAAGGTCCAGGAAATGTTCGGGGATGCAACCGCCGGAAGGCCCGCCGGTTTGAACAGCCTTGAATTTTTTCTTTTTGGGTATGCCGCCGCCAATGTCGAAGATGATCTGGCGCAGGGTCGTTCCCATGGGTACTTCTACCAGACCGGTGTTGACTACTTTGCCCACCAGCGAGAAAATTTTTGTTCCTTTGCTTCGCTTGGTCCCGATGGATGAATACCATTCCGGCCCTTTATTGACGATAACGGGCACATTGGCCCAGGTTTCTACATTGTTGAGATTGGTGGGGCCTTCCCGGAACCCTTTTTCAACAGTGTGTACATATTTGGCCTTGGGGCGACCTGGTTTTCCTTCCAGCGAGGCCATCAGGGCGGTGGACTCGCCACACACAAAAGCCCCGCCGCCACGGCTGATATTGATATCAAAATCAAATCCGGATCCCAGTATGTTTTTTCCCAGGAGTCCCATTTCACGAGCTTTTTCAAGTGCGATGGTCAGGTTGGTAACCGCTAACGGGTACTCATGTCGAACATAGACATATCCATCATTGGATCCGATGGCAAACGCGCCGATGATCATGCCTTCGATAACACTGTGGGGATTGCCTTCAAGAATGCTGCGGTCCATGTAAGCACCCGGGTCTCCTTCATCAGCATTACAGATGACATATCGGGTTCCATGGTGTTTGGCGCAGGTAGCCCACTTGATGCCTGTAGGAAAACCGCCCCCCCCACGCCCTCTGAGGCCGGAAGCTTTGATTTGGTCGATGATGTTTTCCGATGTAAATTCAAAGAGGGCTTTGGATAGGGCTTCATACCCGCCGACGGCGATGTAGTGATCCAGATTCGTGGGATCGATTAAGCCGTTATTCCCGAAAATGACTCGCTGCTGGAGTTTGTAAAAAGGTATGTCGTGTTCGTGGGTGATTTTTTTCTTGCTGGCAGGATCTTTAAAGATAAGCTTTTTTACAAGCTCTCCATTTTTCAGAGTTTGATCGACAATATCCTTAACGTGGTCTACTTTGACCTGAGGGTAAAAAATGCCTTCAGGATGAATGACCATTATCGGCCCTTTTTCACAGAAGCCATGGCAGCCAGTGAGCCTTACTTCCACATCGTTTTCCATGCCCTGTGCTATTAACTCTTCGATCAAGGCTGCGTGCACATCGGCCGTTCCATAGGCGCCACACCCCGATCCGGCACAAAGCGACACCAGTTTTTTCCCGGCGTCCTGCTCCTTTATCTGCAGTTTGTCCCGATAGCTGTCCAGCGCTTCTCTGTTGTCAAATCTTACCATGGTTAAGTACAACCTCCATTATCCCACGCAGTTAAGCTTCCTGCTGCTCGTATTTATCCAGGATTTCCAAAGCACTCGATCGATCGAGGCCGCCGTGGGTATCCTTATTTACGGTAATAACCGGGCCAGATGCACAACATCCGATGCAACGGACGCCTTCAAGTGTGAAAAGACCGTCCCAGTTTTTCTTCCAATGCTTCCGTTATTTTTTCAGCACCCCTGACATGACAAGCGGTGCCCGTACAGACGCTGACGATATACTTGCCCCTGGGTTCAAGACTAATGGTTTTATAAAAAGTCGCCACGCTGTACACCAGGCTCTCCTGTATTTCCAGCTTTTCAACTATCAGGGGCACGATTTCCGGGGGTACATAATTGTAAATGTCGCTGATGTCCTGCATGATCATCAGCAAGGACTCTTTGTCTGCGCCGTAGCTGTCGATGATGCTGTTTATTCTATCCCAATCTATCTCTACTGAAGTCCCCATAACCTATAGATCCTTATTTGTTCAATTTGCTGTCATTAGATCTTCCATTGTCCGTGGCACCGCCATCATGGCAAATTATTCTGTATTTTGCGCATGCCAAATACAGTCCAATCCAGGTTAATTTGCGGCCGTCTGCACAACGGGGCAATTTTCGACACAGGCGCCACACCCGGTACACAGGTCCATATCGATGCTCCTGGCGCGTTTTTTGACCTTGACCTTGAAATTGCCGGATTCGCCTTCGACGGATTCAAGATCTGCGTATGTGATGAGTTCGATGTTCAGATGCCGGCCGACCTCGACCAGTACGGGGGAGATAATTCACATCGCGCAGTCGTTGGTGGGGAAAGTCTTGTCGAGCTGCGACATGACGCCACCGATTGAAGGTGACTTTTCAAGAAGGTAGACATAGTACCCGGAATTTGCCAGATCAAGTGCGGACTGCATGCCGGCAATGCCGCCGCCGACCACCAGTACCGAACCGATTACATCCTTTGCCATTGTGTGTCTCCTGGTCAGATTATAAATAAAAACAAATGGATAGACTATTTTCCATTTGTCATGGCGCTCGCGGAAGGAGCCAAGGAGTTTATTTATATGGTGAACATATGCTTGTCAATAAAATTTGGAGGAAAAAATGGGGTATCGCTTAAGCTTTCACTTAAGGCTTAAGAAATATTATTATAATGATTTTTGGGACAAATTTGGTAGGAAAAAGAATTGTCCGGCCGTTAGGCCGGACAATTCTTTTTATACTAAATTTTCATTTTGTTTGTTTCGATGATCGTGTCGGCAATAAAAAATGGTCATGTTGCATGCATTGCCTTACGCGGTCGAGCATGAAAATTTAGGCTGCCAGGAGCAGGGCCTTCTCCGTGGCATGGCGGATTTCATCAGGGGTAAACGGTTTGGGCAGGTAGTCGACAGCCCCCATGCGGGTCGCTTCAACAGCAGTCTCGATACTGGCGTAGCCGGTGATCATGATGACCTTGGCCTGTGGATTGTTGTCCCGGATGGCCTTGAGCAGCTCAAGTCCCTTGACGCCCGGAATCTTAAGATCCAGCAGAACCAGCTTGTATGAGTGTGACCCGATTTTTTCAATAGCCTTATCTTTAGTGACGGCCTGATCGACCTGATAGCCTTTTTTTACCAGAATTTTACGAATGTTGTTATTGACGGCAACTTCATCATCGATGACCAGAATATTCTTGTGAACAGATTCTTTGGGGAACTCATAAATTTCGGCGTTGTGGGCATCGGCCTGTGCCATCATAATGGCGACATTCTGTTTTAATGTTTCGTAAGGAACCTGCACCACACCGTCATATACCAGGTTTTCGACGTAGGCGGGTCCGGTTACGGCGGTAACCTCTTCATAATCGAAAGGCTGGTCGATGCCGATCAATTGTTTTACATCGGCCGTTTTTTTGGCTTTGGCGGCTCTTTTTTTCTTGGCCAGTTGGGGGCATTTCTGGGTTTTGGTGCCGGCTTTGCAGGTGGCGCCCAGTTTTTTGAAGATGTCGCACACCATGGTGCCGGTTTCACAGAAGCCTTCGACATCCTCGGATGCGGTTATCTCCACCACGGGCATGTCCGAGCGGGAAATCTGGTTTGCATAAGCTTCACCCGTCTGCGCGGCTACTTCATCCCGGTCGAAGGGGACATCCACATCGATCTTTTTGCTTTCCAGCATGCCGGCCACATTCTTTTTAAGTTTTTCATAGGGCACATAGGCCACGCCCTCGCTTTGCAGGGACTGAACGTACTCAGGTCCGGTTACGGAAGCCACTTCCTCATAATCGAAGGGCTGGTCGATGCCGATCAATTTTTTGATATCGGGCGTTTTTTTGGCGTTTGCGGCTCTTTTTTTCTTGGCCAGCTGGGGGCACTTCTGGGTCTTGGTGCCGGCTTTGCAGGTGGCGCTCAATTTTTTGAAGATGTCGCACACCATGATGCCCATTTCACAATAGCCTTCCAGGGGCTCCGGCAGCTTGACCTCGATGACGGGCATATCCGACGGACCCAGGTTTTTTGCGTATTCCTCGCCGGTGTATCGGGCAACTTCATCGGCGTCGAAAGGCATATCGATATCGATGACATCGATGGTTTCTCTTTCGTTCTCTGTCGTGGGGGCCTCTTTAAGTCCGCCTTTAAGCGCTTTTTCAACCGTGGAACGCAGTTCATCCGGTGTAAAGGGTTTGGGTATGTAATCCAGGGCGCCCAGCCGGATTGCTTTGACTGCTGTTTCCGTGGAGGCGTAGGCGGTCATCATGACGGCTTTGGTCAGGGGCCACTGCTTTTTGACCAGTTTAAGGAGTTCAAGGCCGTTCTTGCCGGGCATGACAATGTCCGAGATCAACAGGGAAAAGGAATCCATGGCCATTTTTTCCATGGCCTCATCTGCGCTTATGGCATGCACCACTTCATAATTGCTTTTCTTCAAGATTTTTTCCACATTGCTACAGATGCTCTTTTCATCATCGACCACGATAATTTTCTGGATTGTTTCCATTGCGACCTCCGGTGTGTGGGTATAATCTGATAAAATCAATTCTTATACAGGAACATTGCACAAGACATGCCATTTTGGGACATATTTATATCGTACTGAAAAAACAATAAATATTCTCATAGGGCAGGAGGAGGAGGGGTGTCAGTGTATAAAATAAAAATACAGTTAGAGGGTTTGGATTTCAGGAAAAATCGAAGACGCCCGGCCGTAGGAACGGCTTCGGTTTTGCTATTTGAATATAACCTGCTTGGATTAAAATGAAAATGATACGATATGGTTATTGGGGAGGAGATTTCAAACGGCCTGTGTATAAATTAAATATACATGTATGCAGGATTATTGCTTAGAAAGGGCGGGAACGCTGCCATCCTCAAAACATCAAATACTGGGCAGGCTACACCAAACACAACGTGCCGAATAATTTTTATAATCTATATTCCGGCTTCTGCATGCCGAATTCCGTATTCAAGCAGTTCCTCAATCCGATTCGCGCTTGGGGAGTTTGATGCCGTGTTTTTTCATGAGGCTTTGAAAATTGGTTCGCTGAAAGCCGGTCTTTTCCGCAGTATGGGTTACGTTCCAGTCGTTTTTAATCAGGGCATTGAGCAGAAAATTCTTTTCCACTTTCTGAACGGCCTTCCGGCGGATATCCTTTTTGACCTGTTTGAGTTCTTCATTGGTGGCGGGTGTGTATTCCACCAGGTTGTCCAAGCCCCCTATTTCTCCAAGCAGGGGCAGGTCTGCGGTGCTGATGGCATCCTTCTCACAGAGAATGACGGCACGTTCGATCACGTTGCGTAACTGCCGGACGTTGCCCGGCCAGTCAAAAGCAAGCAGGCGGCCGGCGGCGCTGTCCTCGACGCCGGTGATCGATTTGTCCATGCTGCGGCAGAACTGCTTGATGAAATGGTAGGCGATGGGAAGAATATCCATTTTTCGTTCCCTTAAGGGGGGCAGCATGATGGGATACACAAAAATACGATAATAGAAATCTTCACGAAATAAACCTTTGTTGACCATGGTTTCAAGATTGGTGTTGGTGGCGAAAATCAGGCGCAGGTTTACCTTTGTAAGGGCGGTGCCGCCTAATGGCAAAAACTCACGCGTCTCCAGGAACCTGAGCAGTTTGCTCTGGACTTCCAGGCTGATATTGCTGATTTCATCTAAAAACACCGTCCCGCCATCGGCCAGTGACAATATACCATCCTTGCTTTTGTGGGCACCGGTAAAGGCACCTTTGACATGGCCGAAAAGTTCGCTTTCCAGGCGGTTTTCGGAGAGTGTGCCGCAGTCAACGGCAAAAAAGACATTTTTATTGCGTCTGCTGTTGACATGCACCGCCCGAGATATAAGTTCTTTACCCGTTCCACTCTCGCCGTACACCAGGACCGTCGAGTCAGTGGGGGCCACTTTTTCGACCATGGAGATGACTTTCAGAATTTTGGGGCTGCTCCCGATAAGTTGATGGGATGTGGTCTTTTTTTTCTCCAGATGGGTCATTAAATCCTGGTTCTGTTGCTGCGTTTCTTTTTCGCTGAGCGCTTGAAAAACGACCGCGCGCAGTTCATGGGGGGTGAACGGTTTGGGGAGGTAGTCGAAGGCCCCCATTTTCATCACCTCCACGGCCGAGGCAACACTGGCGTAACCGGTGATCACGACCACGCGTGTATCGGGATAGGTTTCCTTTACCCTGCTCAACAACTCCATGCCACCCAGGCGGCTCATTTTCAGATCTGTGACGATGACATCGAACGGGATCTCTTCCATCATTTTCAGAGCGTCAAAACCATTCAGGGCGAAGCGCACGTCATAATCCTGTTTGGATAGAATTTTTACACAGCTCTGGCATATGTTAGGCTCATCGTCGACGATCAGAATTTTCGGAGAGTCAGGCGTCATGCGTTTTACCTTCAGTAGCCTATTATTTTTCCAGCGGAAATTTTATGGAAAAGGTTGTGCCCACGTTTTGTTCGCTCTCTACATCGATGGTGCCGCCATGCTGTTCGACAATACCGTGGGTGATGGCCAGCCCCAGTCCGCTGCCATCATCCTTGGTGGTGAAAAAGGGGTCGAAAATCTTATCGATGACTTCATCCGGGATGCCTTCGCCGGTATCGCTTACCGAGATTTCAACAGTTTGATTGCGAGCGGTAAACGGGTCAGGTCCTTAAGAACTTCGACATCCTTGAACGCCACCTGCTTTTGAGTCAAAAGGACACTTTCGGTAACAATATTGTTGATGTCATTGGGTTTCTTATTGGGCTTCGTCTGTCGGGCAAAATCGAGGAGGCTGGTGACGATTTTTCTGCAACGCAGGGTTTCGTTGGCAATGGTCTCGAGTTCAGCATACATGGGATCGTCAGACGGAATGTCTTCCTGCAGGAGCATGGAGGTCGTAAGGATTGTGGTGAGCGGGTTGTTGATTTCGTGGGCGACACCTGCCGAAAGCCTGCCGATGGATGCCAGTTTTTCCTGCTGCATCATGGCTTTTTGAACATTGATCTCCTTGGTGATGTCCCGGGACATCTCAATCACGCCAATGATGTCTCCATCCTCGATTAAAGGGTAGGTGGAGATGGAGTAGTAAATTTCCTTGTCGTCCTTATCCCGGTGGACATGGGTGGTCTGGGAGGGTTCGATGGTTTCCATGGTTTCTATCAAGGGGCACGGATGTTTTTCTCCCGTGCAGGGAAAGGACTGGCGGTGGGTGATTTCATAGCAGTACTTGCCGATCACCTCCTCCTTTTTCAGGCCCAGTCGGTTCAGGACAGTGTTGTTGACATCGATAATGCGGTAGTCGTGGCCGATGACGAGCACGTCTTCCTGGATCAGCTCGTTGATCATGGTTTTATAAAGCGCTTTGGCTTCCAGAAGTTCCTGGCTGGTTTTTTTCTGCTTGGTGGAAACGCGGGCGATTTCCCAGAACAGCTGGGCGGTGGACGTGGATATGGCCCTCACGCTGTCTTTCTTTTTTCGGAGGATGTCATTGTAAATATCCATTCTACCCGTGAGCTCGATGATCATATTGATCCCGGCCATTGCAAAGAAATCATTGTAATTGGCGGTGGTGAAAATACCCTTTTCTTTGGCCAGAACAAAACCGGGCGCATTTTTATTGATGTCGGCGACTGCCACAATATTGGGGTGAATTCCCTTGAAAGTGTGTTGCGGGATAAGCTGCAGCAGTTGGGCACAGCGGGTGCCTCCACCGACGACGGCGATATTCATGATGGGTTCTCCTTACGTGTTTAATTCATTGACTATATGTTTCCGTATACTATTATTCATTTGAAAGATCAAACTGGGATACCGATCAGCGACTTGACCCAAAGGGCACAGTTTAGCAGCCCTGAATAAAATATACCAATCGCTGTAAATCAAGCGTTATTGGACAGCCTGTTCAGCCCTGCCGGAACTTGATAATCAGGATTTAGAAGATTTTGCTATAGAAAACACATAAATAACGGCGACAAATGAATACAGACGAGCAACATATACTCCCGCCGGCAATCGTGATCTGCGGCCCTACGGGCATCGGTAAAACCGCGTTTGCCATCGCACTGGCCGAACAGTTCAATGGCGAAATCGTGGGCGCGGACTCCATGCAGCTCTATCGGCATATGGATATTGGAACGGCTAAACCCACCCCCGGGGAGCAGGCCGCTGTTCGGCATCACATGGTGGACGTGGTTGATCCGGACGGACATTTCGATGCTTAAATATACGCCAATATGGCCTATGCCAAAGTTCTCGCGCTTGTCGTGAATGAAATTCTACCCTTCATCGTCGGCAAAACCCTGATTCACGGTCTTTTCGAGAGTGTGAAGGTCGATCCGCAAGTGCGGCAGCAGTTGAAAAATGAGGCCCGGGAACTTGGCGGACATCATCTGCATACAAGGCTGCAAAAGTGTGACCCGGTTGCGGCCGGGCGCATCCATGCCAACGACACCTACCGCATTGTGCGTGCCCTGGAGATTTTTGAAACCACCCGCAAACCCATGTCCGCCAGCCAGCAGTCTCACCGTTTCAAAGCCCGGCGTATCCGGACATTGAAAATCGGGCTGCAAATGGAGAGGGCGGACCTCTACCGCCGCATCGACAAACGTGTGGATATTATAGTTGACCAGGGCCTGCTGCGTGAAGTCAAGGCCCTCCTCGGTGCGGGCTATTCACCGGATTTGAAGCCCATGAAGTCGCTGGGTTACCGTCACATGGCGGCATACATAGACAATGCGGTCGATTGGGACGAAGCCGTAAGAACATTAAAACGGGATACACGGCATTACGCCAAGCGGCAGATGACCTGGTTCAAAGCGGACCCTGAAATCATCTGGGTGGCACAGGACCAGATCCGCAACGTCGAAGCATACGTCAAGGAATTTCTCCAGCCTTCATTAGAAACAGTCAATCGCATTTGAGAACAGTATTTCTGTCCCAAAGCCTGGGATATTAAACACCATCCGTGCTAATGCATGTTTCTAAGCGGTTTGTCGCGGGGAAAGTTATTTACGGTGTCGTGGCGTTAACCGTGACGATGTAAAGATTTTCTTTTTTGTAGAAGGTCTGATCGATTTCATAGTGCCGGTCGGCGCTCAAGTCCAGAACGATTCTCACCCTGGGGACAATCCCGCCGTAGGGAGCGATGCGGATGTCTTTAATGAGAGTACCCTTGGACTCGATACGGTTGCCGATCTCTTCGCGAATGCGGGTGTTCAAAAAGTCACAGACAACCCTCGGCGGTGCTTCCTTCAGGACAAAGGTCTCGGGGGGATGGAAACCATCGAGTACAAATGAAACAGCTTCCTTCTCGGCGGACAGAGCCTCTATGCTGACAGATTTGATGAAATAGCCTTGTCCGGCAGCTTGCTGGCTATTTTGGGTCGAAGCCATAAACAACTTCTGGTGAGCCCACCCGCTACGTCCGTTTGGATGTAGAATGCGGTACCAGTCTCCCTTTTTTTCTTTGACGGTAACCGGGTCACCCCGCCTCACCCTGAACAGGATGGGTGATTCGGTCGTGGGGGCCTGGCGTACGCGAGCCACCAGGACTTCCACATAAACGGTCTCTTCTGCAGCCGCAGTTGTGCCGGGAAAGAGGGTCGTAAACAAAAGGCATGCGCATGCCAGCATCACGAAGGTCATCAGCCGGCATCGGGATTTGATCAGCCTGCCAAATGGTATGAAAAACGAATGCAGCTGTTGTGGGGTCAACCCGTAACTATTCAGATACAAAATATTCCCTTTCATGGCTGAAAAATTTTAAATTGCTCAGTTTCGTTTTAATAACAGCGTATTGTAGTCTACCTGTTTTGTCAAGTTCATCAACTTGGCGGGCGGGTTTCACACTCTGTCTGTTCTGGTCCGGCATCCCTGCCGGGAGCCCCTTTTTTCAAGTTCCCGGTTGATGCGTGCAAAAGTTTCATTGCGGTCCAGCGACCACTGTGGTGCCACCAGTTCGTGGGCATGCGGATCGCCGGTAAGACGCTGGATGATTACGCGATCGGGAATGCGTTCAAGAAAATCGCACACCAGATCCACATAGGCATCCTGTTCAAGGCATTGATAGGTTCCGTTTTTGTGCAAGTTTGCGAGCCCGGTGCCCCTGATTACATACAACAGGTGCAGTTTCACCCCGTCTATCCCAAGACCGGTCAGAAACTCCGCAGTCTTTATTACGTGGGATCTTCCTTCACCCGGCAGTCCGATAATGACGTGGGCGCAGGTCTTTAGCCCTCTTTTCCGGGTGTTACAAACCGCCTCGGCAAAACACTGCACATCGTGTCCCCGGTTGATCAAGGCCAGTGTCGCATCGTGGGCTGACTGGAGACCGTACTCGACCCAGACAAGTTTCTCGGGTGTGTAGCTTTTAAGGAGGTCGAGAACCGGGTCGTCGACACAATCCGGCCTGGTGCCGATGGACATGCCGACAACTTCCGGGAATTTAAGGGCTTCATCATAGATTTTTTTTAGGTCGGGCAAGGGGGCATATGTATTGGAAAAAGACTGGAAATAGACCATGAATTTTTTGGCCTTATAGCGTCTTGCCAGGTGAATTTTGCCCCTTGAAATCTGCTCCGATATGGAAAGGCCTCTTGCGAGGGCACCGGTTCCCGATCCAAGGGCATTGCAGTATATACAACCATCGGACGCGATTGTTCCATCCCGGTTCGGACAGGTCAGGCCGGCATCCACCGCTATTTTCTGCACCCTGCAGCCAAATGTGCTCCTGTAGTAGCTGTTGAGGTCGGTATATCTTCGTGCGAGTGTATTCATCGTATGCTTGACCTGTCTGGATCGCGGTTGTATAATTTAGAATACAAGGTACAAGGTGTAAGGTATAGGG
>JAFDAT010000052.1 GCA_019313725.1 Deltaproteobacteria bacterium | reverse complement strand
TCTTCCATTTTTATGTACTGTTGATGATCCATCATCCGCCTCCTTCAAACATAAAAACTGCCTTGACCTTATTCATCTATTCATATAATGATTATATGATTATCAAGACATTTCACCGAAGTCAAGCCCTATCAATATTGATGACAACCGGGCGCAGCCATGCAAAATCCAATGCCTTATGAGGTACAACAGATGAAAAACAGCCCCATGCACAAAAAACTGTATGAATATGTGGTCGAAGAGATCGGCCTGATGATCATGAAGGGGAAGGTAGAACCGGGAGACACGCTGCCTAACGAAGATGCGCTTTGCCGGCAATACGGGGTCAGCCGGGGTGTACTGCGGGAGGCCACCAAGGTGCTTACCCAGAAAGGCCTCATCCGGACCCAGCCCAAGATCGGAACCCGGATTCAGCCCCGCGAAGCCTGGAACCTTTTCGATGCAGACGTACTGCTCTGGAAATTGAAGGTGGGGGACAAACTGGACTTCCTGAAAAATGTCACCGAAGTGCGACGCATCATCGAATCCGAAGCCGCCTTTTTTGCCGCCCAGAGAGCCGACCCGAAGGAATGTAAGCATATCCGGGCCTGCTACGAAAGGCTGGCCAAAACCCTCGTCAACGAAGCCGATTATGATTACGACACCTACCTGGAAAGCGACATGGCCTTTCATGCGGCAATTCTGGACGCCTGCCACAACGACTTGCTGGCCCAGATCGGGTACACCATGCGGCAGGCGGTACAGACGGCCCGCAAAGCAGATATTCATGATATCAATATCCAGCGCGAGTCCCTCCCTTTCCACCTGGCCATGCTGGACGCCATCGAGGCCGGCAAGGCGGAAAAAGCCCGCCAAGTATCACAAGCGATGTTCGACCAGGTCTGGGATTACCTGCCGGGATAAGAAGGTAAAAGGTGGAAGACTGAAGAGGCGGTTGGCAATAAGCCATAAGGCTCCTTAAACCCTCGGACTTTAACCTGACCCCCTGCTCTATTACTTTGTCGCTCAGTCACTATCATCCGGTTTTTCCTTCTACCTTCAGTCTTTGACCTTCAACCTGCTCTTTTTTTGATTCGTCTCTTGCTTCAGACTTATTTATCGGCATTGCTTTTTAACACTTAATTCGATAAATACAAAACATACTACAGCCACCAAAACACCAAGACCCAAAGAACAGACTCCAAATTCTTAGCGCCTTGGTGCTTTCGTGGCTATTCACTATAAACGGTCAGCCGCATTTGAGAATGGTATTCCTGTCTCAAAACCTGGGATATTAAACACCATCTGTGCTGATGCATGTTTCTAATGTTGTAAAATAAAAGCGATCTTTTTTTATAAATTTTCATGAATTCGCGTAAAATGAACATACGAATAATTTGGTGATAGTAGAGGTTTCATGCTTCGTTGTGCGCGTCAGGGCATGAAAATTTATAATATATCCAGCCCGGGGGATCATTTGAGCGCATATCCGCAAACCATCCAATTGGATGATATCGCCAATATCATTGCCGAAAAATTCAAGGACCAGACAGCGATCACCTGCTATATCGGGTCCAATGCCGCCACCCCCACGGCAGCCATCGAGGCGCTGACCCGTGCCCTGAAATCCCGGTCACCCGTGCTTCCGTTTTTAAAAATGGTGCATTTGCTGCTGCAGGGACCTGTGCCCTATGTGGAAGAGGGCCTGCAGGACCGTGTAATGGCATATTCGATATTTTCTGGCGGCGCTGTCCGCAACGCTGCCAACAAGGGCTTGGCATTCTACCTGCCCTGCACGCTGGCCAACATTGAAGGTCTGATCGACCGGGGACGGAAATATCAGCCTGAAGTTGTCATCATGAAGGTGAGCCGGCACTCCCACACCGGTGAATTCAGTCTGGGACTCTCCGTGGAGGCTTTGCACACGGCCATCGACCATGCCAGCGTCGTGATCGCGGAACTGGACCCAAGCATGCCTTTTACCCATGGCCAGAGCATGGTGGACGCCGCCTCCATCGATTACCTGGTGGAGGAGGGCATTCAACCGGTCTATGACTTCCCCGCCCCCGACTTCGATGATCTGCCACCGGCGGAACGTCGCATAGGTGCCCTGATCACGGAGTATTTTATCCAGGATGGTGTTACCCTCCAGGTGGGTATCGGCAAAATCCCGGATGCGGTGGTGGGAACCATAAGGGATGCGCAACCTAAAAATCTGGGCATCCAGACCGAACTTTATGGTGACGGTTTGATGCTCCTGCAAAAATCCGGCATCGTCACCAACCGCAAAAAATCAGCCAACATGGGCTACAGTACAACCAGCCTGATCATGGGGTCCCGTGAATTGTACGATTACGCCCACATGCGTTCGGGTGTTCAGATGCGGCCATCATCCTACACCAATGCGGCGAAAACCATTCAAGCCAATTGCCCCTTTGTCTCGGTAAACACCGCCATCGGTGTCGATCTTTTCGGGAATGTGTGGGCGGATTTCATCGACCCTCGACGGTATTACGGCGGTGTAGGCGGCCAGCCGGACTTTATCAGGGCCATCCAGGAACCGGGTGTCGGCACACCTGTCATCGCCATGAAATCCCTCACCAGCAAGGGGGAATCAAAAATCGTGCCCACCTCGCCGCCGGGTGTCAGCCTGACAGCCTCGGCCTACGATGGTTTCGTGCTGGTCACCGAGTACGGCATTGCCGACCTCAGAGGGCTGACACTGGGGAATAAGGCTCTGGCGATTGCCAACGTGGCCCACCCGAAGTTCCGCGAACAATTTTTACGCAAAATTTACGACGATCCTCTGGTCACCAAACCGTTTGATTTCTCCCCTGACAAGACACCGTATGGCGTAACTCCCTATCGGGGGGATGTGCCGTTGAATGACGACTAAAGTATGATGCAAGGTGAATTCACATGGGCATACTTCATGCATTGGAACGTATATTCGTACCTTCCAAAAAACAGGAAGAAACACTTGTTGAACTCAAAGAAATTTTCTGCAAACGCAAGGACGATGATTTTATCAAACGTTTCAATACCGCCGCCCTAGGCACGGAATATAAAAATCCGGACAGCAGCAGCCGGCAGGATGCCTTGCAGATTATGAAAGCCGGGGAAAAGGTCCGTCTGATCTGGGACGCCGCAACCTCAGACAAAAAACCGGTTGTCTACCTGGTAAGAAAGGGGGGCCGGAAGCAGATATCCATGCCGAACTGTTTCGGAAGGCTCAGCAACAAGGTAGCGACAGATGTTTGCCGCTGGCTGACAAAAGACAATATCGTAACCGCGGCCCGGGTGGTAAAAATTGTCGGCGGGACACGCAAGCGCCCCAAACTGGGCTGTGTTCTGGAATTGAGCACCTATCCCGCTCCTGAAAAAAAGTGGTTCTCAAAGTATTTGTAGGCGTTGCCCTAGAAGGGGCTCTATCACAGAACACATGAGCCAGAGGATTCAAGGGCTGAAGTTACAGAAAAAAACTTGAACATCGAACATTGAACGTTCAACATCCAACGTCGAATGTGGAAGACGCTTCGCTTTGTCTTATCTATAAAATGAAGGTAGAATACCATATTCGATGTTCAGCGTTGGATGTTCGATGTTGGACATCATTTATAAGATGTCGTGTTTTCCAGGTTTCGTGATTATGTTTTTTCCGAAAACTACAATCTGACGGAGATTGAATGGCTATTCGCATGAACCCGACTATTGAATTGCTAAAATCACATCGCAGCATCAGAAAATTCAAAGACACGCCGGTGGGTGACCAAACCCTCAAGACCATCCTGGAAGCAGCGCAATGCGCTGCAACCTCAAACCACGTTCAGGCCTACACCGTTATCCGGGTGAACGATGAAAAAATCCGCCGCGAGATCGCCCGACTGAGTGGCCCCCAGACATGGGTGGAGCAGGCGCCATTGTTTCTCGTTTTCTGTGCCGACCTCAACCGCCTGGAAAAAGCCTGCAGCCGGCATACAAAAAAAATGGCCCAGGGATTTGCAGAACAATTTGTAGTGGCCACGGTTGACACGGCTTTGTTGGCCCAGAATACCATGATCGCAGCTGAATCGCTGGGGTTGGGAGGCGTCTATATCGGCGGCATCCGCAACGACCCTCAGAAAGTCTGCGACCTTCTGCAAATTCCGGAAAAAGCCTACCCGGTATTTGGCATGTGCCTGGGGTACCCGGACCACGACCCACCGGTCAAACCGCGCCTTCCCGTAGAGGCCATTTTAAAAACCGACCGGTATGACCGGGAAAACGAAAATAGCTGTCTGCAGGCGTACGACCGGGTCACCAACACGTATTACCAGACCCGGGACAGCAATCTCAAAGACCAGACCTGGACCGGACAGATGGCCGAGTTCATGAGCAAAAAAATCCGCCCGCACATGAAGTCCTTCCTCAAAAACAGGGGCTTTTTTATTCGTTAGGAGAAAAACCTATATGTTCAGCAAGATATTGATTGCAAACCGTGGTGAAATCGCCTTGAGAATCGTCCGGGCCTGCCGGGAAATGGATATCCATAGTGTGGCTGTCTACTCGGATGCCGATGCGGAGTCCCTGCACGTCAAGCTGGCAGATGAAGCCGTTAACATCGGACCGGCGCTTAGCCGCAAGAGCTACCTTTCCATCGACAACATCATTCAGGCCGCCAAGAACACCGGCGCCCAGGCAATTCACCCCGGTTACGGATTTTTGTCGGAAAACGAAACCTTTGTCCAGCGCTGCCGGGAAAACCGGATCTGTTTCATAGGACCGCCTCCCCGGGCGATCGCATTGGCCGGCAACAAGTCCCGTGCACGCAAAACCGTGGAACAACTGGACATCCCCATGAAACCGGAAAGCGAGGATGACGTATCCTCCGTTGAGGAAGCTTTCCGGATCGCCGGTACTATCGGTTATCCCGTCATCATCAAAGCCTCCGGCGGCGGTGGCGGTCGGGGCATGCGCATTGCCAATGACCAGCAGGAACTGGTCGAAGCTTTTGCCATTGCCGCGGGGGAGGCCCGGGCGGCATTCGGAAACCCGGATCTCTATATCGAGAAGTACATCGAGAAACCCCGCCATATTGAGATTCAAATCCTGGCAGATCAATCCGGCAACATCGTTCACCTGGGTGAACGAGAGTGCAGCATTCAGAAGCGCTACCAGAAGCTCATCGAAGAATCCCCTTCCCCGTTAGTCGACGCAGACCTGAGGGAACGCATGGGGGCGATGGCCATTCGTGTGGCCAGGGCCATCGGTTATGAAAATGCCGGCACCATGGAATTTCTGGTGGATGAAAACAAGCATTTTTATTTCATGGAAGTCAATGCCAGGGTACAGGTCGAACACCCGGTTACCGAGTTGGTCACCGGTATTGATATTGTCCAGGAACAGATCAGAATCGCGGCCGGCGAAGCAATGAACTTTACCCAGGAAGATATTCAGCCGAGGGGGTGGGCTATCGAATGCCGCATCAATGCCGCAGACCCGGACAACGACTTTATGCCGTCTCCCGGAAAAATCGAATCGGCCGTTATGCCCGGCGGTCCCGGTGTCAGGGTCGACACCCACATCTACAACGGTTATACCATCACACCATTTTACGATTCGCTCATCGGCAAGTTGATTGTCTGGGCATCTGACCGCCCTGCGGCCATCCAGAGATTGAAAAGGGCCCTGTCTGAAGTCCAGATCAGGGGGATCAAGGTGACCACACCATTTTACCAGCGCATCGTCGACAATGAAGACTTTCGCGCCGGCAATATCGACACGCATTTTTTAGAACGATTGAACTTATAGAAAACATCATCGAAGGAGGAGGCTGACCATGGGAGGAATGTTCGGGGTTGCATCAAAAAAGGACTGTGTACTGGAGCTGTATTACGGGACGGACTACCATTCACACCTGGGGACGAAACGGGGCGGCCTGTGTTTAAAAAACGGTGAGGGATATTCGCGTTCCATCCATAATATCGAAAACGACTACTTCCGCTCCAAATTCGAGTCCGACCTGCCCAAACTTAATGGCACAATCGGCCTCGGTGTCATCAGCGACACCGATACCCAGCCCCTGATCATAGGATCTCACCTGGGTACTTTTGCCCTGGTCGCGGTAGGAAAAATCAACAATCTGGAGGAACTCGGAGAGAAAGCCTACCAGAAAAAAATGCATTTTTCCGAAATGAGCGGAGGGGAACTGCACCCCACCGAACTGGTCGCCATGCTGATCTGTGAAGGGGATTCCTTTGTCGAAGGCATTTCAAGGGTTCAGGAATCTATCCAGGGATCATGCTCACTGCTGCTGCTGACCGAAGACAGCATTTATGCGGCCCGTGACAAACTGGGCAGAACCCCCCTCATCATCGGTAAAAAGGAAGGAGCGTTTGCTGTGACTTCCGAGTCTTGTGCTTTTCCAAACCTGGGTTTCGAGTTTGAAAAAGATGTTGGCCCGGGAGAAATTGTGCGCCTGACAGCCGATGGCTGTGAGCAGTGCCAAGCGCCGGGTGAAAAGATGCAGGTCTGCAGTTTCCTGTGGGTGTATTACGGGTATCCGGCCTCGAGCTACGAAGGCATCAATGTTGAAGCCGCCCGCAACCGCTGCGGAGCCGTGCTCTCTGAAAACAACCATATTGAGATCGATTATGTCGCCGGCATTCCTGATTCGGGAATCGGACATGCCGTCGGGTATGCCAACAAAAAAGGAATCCCCTATATCCGGCCGTTCGTCAAATACACCCCCACCTGGCCAAGAAGTTTCATGCCCCAGAATCAGGAACAGCGGGACCTGGTCGCCAAAATGAAACTGATTCCGATCAAGGATCTGATTCGGGACAAACGGCTGCTTTTCTGCGAGGATTCGATTGTTCGCGGAACACAGCTGCAGGACAACATTCGCAAGTTGTTTGATTACGGCGCCAGAGAAGTGCATATGCGCCCGGCCTGCCCCACCTTGATCTACCCCTGCGAATTCCTGAATTTTTCGACTTCCAGATCGACACTCGATCTGGCCGGCCGCAAAGTCATCAGCGAAATCGAAGAAAAGGAAACCGATTTTCTGGAGGAATATGCCCGGGCGGACTCCCCCAAAAACCTGGAAATGATAGCCCGCATCGGCCAGCGACTGGGATTGACTTCCCTGGCCTACCAGAAACTCGACAACCTCGTGACCGCCATCGGCCTTCCCAAGGATAGGCTGTGCACGCACTGCTGGGACGGGTCCAGTTACTACTAGCGAAGATCTGCTTCAAACGGATGCCCGGTTTCAGCAATGCGTTTTATGCTTCTTTTGGGCAAGATGGAAGTTTGTAGACGAATATTTATGATCAATAGGATAAGCAAAGTTGTTCCTGTTCGGTAATGCATGGAGTGCTTACGCATAATTAATTCTCTCAAGCAAAGGATTATTAGATGGAATTTCGAATACTAAAAAAGAGGCTTGATATAGGCAGACAGTTCGATGTTTTTTTGGACAAAGTCAGTGAAGCCGGACTATTATTTAAAGCTGGTGTGGATGCATTTTTGTCCAACGATATTGAATCCTTTGAAAATAAGATCGATGATATCATCGAGACTGAGCATGAAGGTGATACTCTACGCAGAAATTTGGAGGAGACACTTTATATTCAAACCCTGATTCCAGAATCAAGAGGTGATGTCCTTGAATTATTAGAAAATTTGGATGCACTTCTTGATCGCTTCAAGGGAGCCCTGTGGAAATTCAACATAGAACGGCCGCAATTGATTGAAGCGTGCAATGACGATTTCAGAGAGTTGACCAGCATTGTTGTTGAGGCGGTTGAGGCGACTGTCCGTTCTTCTAGGGCTTTTTTTAAGGACAGTTCATCGGTTACAGACCATATTCATAAAGTTCCTTACTGGGAGTCGCAATCTGATAAGATGGCTTCAAAACTCCAGCAAACTATTTTCAGGCAAGAGGGTCTTTCGTTGAGTGAAAAATTGCAATTAAGGGATTTCGTCAAGCATGTTGACAAAATTGCCGACAGAGCCGAAGACGTTTCCGATAAGTTGCGAATTTATGTAATCAAACGATCCCTCTAAGGTGGACGATGTTTCTTTTTTTCCTTTCAAGTGGTCTGTTTTTAGGCTGGTCTCTCGGGGCCAATGATGCTTCAAATGTTTTTGGAACAGCTGTTGGCAGCAAAATGGTTCGGTTTCGTACAGCTGCAATCTGCTGCAGCATTTTCATCCTTCTCGGTGCTGTCATCAGCGGTGCCGGCGCATCTCATACACTTGGAAAACTCGGTTCGGTCAACGCAATCGCCGGGGCGTTCATTGTTGCATTGTCAGCGGCTGCAAGTGTTTATTCGATGACCAAGCTCGGGTACCCTGTATCCACATCCCAGGCAATCGTGGGAGCAATCATTGGATGGAACTTCTTCAGCGGATCATTGACCGACTATCACACCTTGTCAAAAATTGTCATCACATGGATTGCCTGCCCGACACTTTCTGGAATTATTGCGCTGATCCTGTACAAAGTTATCGTCATTGTCATCGGTCGGATAAAAATCGACATGTTCAGACTCGATTCCATGACACGCTATGGCCTGATTGTTATGGGGGCTTTCGGAGCATACAGCCTTGGCGCAAATAATATTGCGAATGTAATGGGTGTTTTCATACCGGTTTCTCCTTTTGCCGACATTTCCTTTTTCGGGTTATTCAAACTGACTTCGACACAGCAACTGTTCTTTATCGGAGGCGTTGCCATCAGTGTTGGCGTTCTCACATACTCTCGAAAGGTTATGGCAACTGTCGGTGAAGGTATTATGAATCTTTCGCCGGTTGCTGCACTTGTGGTGGTCTCTGCCCATTCTCTTGTGTTATTTTTATTCGCTTCACAGGGGCTGGAAGCATTCCTGAAACATCACGGATTGCCAACGATTCCGCTGGTTCCTGTTTCCAGCTCTCAAGCGATAGTGGGTGCTGTCATCGGAATTGGTTTGCTTAAAGGCGGAAGAGGTATCCGATGGAGGGTTCTGGGTGGTATAGGAAGCAGTTGGATAGTGACACCGATAATAGCAGCTATGGTAAGTTTTATCTCGCTATTTTTTTTGCAGAACGTTTTTGAGCAGAAAACCTATCGTCCAGTACCCTATGCCATTACTTCAGAAGCAATGGCACGCATTCAAAAGCAAGGCATATCACTTGAAGAAACTGGAAGCATGCTTGGAAAAGAATTTCCGGACGCAAAACATTTCTACAAGGCGTTATCAAATCTGAATAATTTAAAACCATCAGATCGAGTATTTATTTTGAATTCTGCAGAAATCGATCCCATGGCAGTTACTTTCAAAAAACTTAAAACGATCAATCTTGACTCAGATTGGATTACCAAGCAGGAGATTGCTGTCCTGGAAAAACTTGAAGGCAGAAAATTTCAACATAAGTGGCAATTGGATGAAGCGCTTGCTAAAATATCCCCACATTGGCAGCCCATAGAAAATGGAAAGAAGTATAATGAGCGTTTGCAGCACAAAATGTCACATATTTATGATAAATTTCGATATTCCGATAAATAGCAGTGATTATCTCTTGAAAATCATTCACACTCAATCTGAATTCCGGCTCCTGGATTCTGCTAAATTAAGCTATACTACCGTATACCCCGGACCGTCCCCTCCTTCAGGGCAAGTCCAGGCAATGTTGCCGTAAGGGTCCTTTATATCGCAGGTTTTACAGTGGAAGCAGTTGGACGGGTTGAGTTTTATCCTGATCCTCCTCGGATTCCCTTCGTCCGGAACAGCCTCGTACACATTGCCCGGGCAGAACCGTGTACAGGGGTTGTTATAGGTTGCATGACACTCGTTGGCACAAAGCGCCCGGTCGTGGATGACCAGGTGGGCGGGTTGATCCTCCCGGTGCATGGTTCTAGAAAGGTATACGCCGGTCAGTTTATCGACCATGAGCACATTGTCGTAGAGATCCTTCTCCGGCTGGTCCATCGGGTATGCTGCTCGGGAATGCTGCGGCTGCATTGTCAGTCTGTCATCCTGAATGGGCATTCTGTCGCGAATTCCCTTTCCGCGGGTCAGGTATTGAGCACCCAGATAGATGGCCTTGAGCAGCGGTGATTTGGAAAGGGCCTGGTAAAAATTCCGGCCTTCGTAGAGTTCTCTTTCCAGCCAACTGGAGGCTATCCGATCTGTATATGTACCCAATGTTTCCAGACCAAAACTCTCATTTCCCAACGCTTCGAGGATCGTCTCCGCCGCCAGCATCCCCGATTTCATGGCTGTGTGGATACCCTTCAGGGCGGGGACATTGTGAATACCGGCACACCCGCCCACAATAAGTCCGCCGTTGAATGCAAGTTGCGGAATACTGAAATAACCGCCGGTGGACACGGTTCTGGCTCCCTGCTCGATGACCTTCCCGCCGCGGATGATATCGGCAATGAACGGATGACGTTTAAATTGAATAAACGGATCGTAAATATCCAGGCGCGGATTTTCATAAGAGAGCCCCACAAGATAGCCGATGGCGATTCTGTTCGCCCCCATCTCATAGATAAAACCGCCCCCGGGCATGTCCAGGCGCAGGGGATAACCGAGGAGATGGATGCAGTTAAAATTCCGCCGGTCAAAAAACGAATTCTCCGGTAATTGGATGACCTCTTTTATACCGGTCTCATATGCCTGGGGCATGCAGTCGGCTGCTATACCCATCTGTTTTTCAATATCCCTGGCCAGACTGCCGCGCGCGCCTTCGCCAAACACGGTCACCTTGGCCATCAGGTCGATGCCGGGCTCGAAAGTACCCTTGGGCGTCCCGTCGACATCCAGGCCTTTGTCGCCTGTTCTTACGCCGATAGCGGCATTTTTATTTTCGTCGTACAGTACTTCTACACCGGCAAACCCGGGAAAAATATTTACGCCCATAGCTTCGGCTTTCTCGGCCAGCCAGCGGGTAAACTTAGAGAGGCTGATGACATGGAACCCCGTATTGTGGATATAGTGCGGAACAACCGGAACCCGAAAGGATTTCCCTGCAGTCAGAAAAACAAAGGCATCACCCCGAATCGTTGTTTCACCCGGAAAACCCTGCTCCTGATAATCCGGCATCAGTTCCTGAAGCGCCAAAGGGTTGAGAATGGCGCCGCTCACGGCATGCGACCCTATTTCGGCGCCCTTTTCAATCAGGGCGACTTCCAGTTCCACGCCCTTTTCTTTTGCCAGCGCCATCAGTTTTATTGCCCCGGCAAGGTTGGCAGGGCCGCCCCCGACAAACAACACGTCAAAGGGGATCTGTTCACGTGCATTTTCCATTTATTTCTCCAATTTTATGCGCAAACCCTTACGGCTTCCTGCTTCCGCTAAAAAGCGACTTTTTGATGATCGCCTTGTCATACGCACCAATGATGTCCCTGCGGGTGAGCACGCCTTCGAGTTTAAGTTGATCTCCAGGAGACACCACCGGCATAATGGAAAAGTCTTTATGGGTAATGCGTTCCAGGGCCCGGTAAAGATTGTCTTCCGTGGTGACGGTGACGACTTTTTTGGTTGCAATATCCCTGGCAATGATCAGGTCTAATAAATCTTCGTCGAAAATGGCATCGCTGTAATCATTGAAGGACAGAATCCCCGCAAGACGCCCGGCGGCGTCGATGACCGGAAAACTATTGTATTTGCTTTTGGACGCCATGTGCGAGAAACGCTCCAGGCCCATGCCCTCCGGAACGGTTTCGACAGAACTGTTCATGACATCCTCCACCTTGATGGACTTGAGGATATTCACCTCGCGCCCCTCGCGGATATCCACTCCCCTGCGTATCAGCTTCAGGGTGTAGATGGATTCCTTCAGAAGTTTCTGAACAGCCAGGGAACTGACAATGCAGGTTATCATGAGCGGCAGGATGATTTTATAATCACCGGTCATCTCGAACAGCATCAGGATGGCGGTCAACGGTCCGTGGGTTGTGGCGCTGACCACCGCCCCCATGCCGACAATGCCGTAGGCCCCCGGAGAGGCGGTGATGTTCGGAAAAATACCGTGAACCATGACCCCGAAAAATCCCCCGGCCATGGCACCCAGAAAGAGCGAAGGAGCAAAAATGCCGCCGGAACCGCCGGAACCGATGGTGATGGAAGTGGCCAGAATTTTAATGACCACCAGGAGCAGCAGAAGCCACCAGGACAGCGCCTGGATCAGGGAAAGGTCGATGGCACCGTAACCGACACCCAGAATCTGGGGGAAAACCATACCCGCGACGCCCAGGATCAGTCCGCCAACCCCCGCTTTGAGGTATTCGGGAAATGAAACGGCATCGAAGAGATCTTCAACACGGTACAACGCCTTGATAAAGATGAACGCGATAACAGCGCAAAAAAGCCCCAGAGAAATGTAAAGTGGGAACTCCCAGGCACTGACAAGTTCGTAGTTCGGGACGATAAAGGCCGGGAAATCTCCCAGATAGTGCCGGGAAACAGCCGTGGCCGTGACCGATGAAATAACAATGGGACTGAAGGTGGCCAGCCCGAAATCCCCCAGGATGATTTCCAGAGCAAACATG
>JAFDAT010000389.1 GCA_019313725.1 Deltaproteobacteria bacterium | reverse complement strand
TGATCATTGGAGATATAGCATATGCGGCAGGTTGAATTTGCACCGATGGATAATCCCTATTTAATTGTGATAAACTCGCTTCCAAGAGGCCGTAATACCGAACAGGGCCAATCCATAAAAATCAATTTTTCTTTTTATCATTCAATATAACTTTTAAGATCAGCCGTCTAACTGTTCGCTATAACGGACTCTAAGGATCTCAGACAGTTCCACGATCAAATAAGAATCATCCATCAGCTTGGTGCGTCACATCGAAACAAATTTATAAATTCTATCGCATTTAAATCACCCCGCGCTTAAAAGCGCGGGGTGATTTAAATGCTGTTGTAAGAAAAAATATGACAACAGAATCAGAATTCATCCAATTGACGGTATACCTCTTCTTTAATAGTCTCTATCCTAAGATAATAAGCTGGATAGATTCCAGACCATGGGCCTGAAAGGCGGTGGTATTATTATCCTTACTGGGTGTGTTCCAGAGACGGACGTGTTTGGAATGCGTAGCAACCCTAATCCAAGCATTGCGATTTAGGGTATAAAAGTTCAACCATTGGCACAAGGAGATTGGAAAATGAACAAAAGAACTTTAGGAATGGTTACGGGAATTTGTGTAGTATTGGCAATTACTTTCGTTTTTACAGGCGCCTCGTTTGCCAAGGAGAGAATCGTTTTTGGCGGCGGACCGGCCGGCGGGACCTTCCAGGTGGTTGCCAACGGCATCCAGGTTTATAAGCCGATAAAGGCTGTGGATGAATTTTCGGTAAAAGCGCAATCGTCGGCTGGCTCGGTGGAAAATCTGAGGAAAACCAATTCGGGTAAACAGCAGATGAGTGTCGTGTATTCCGGTCACGTATATCTGGGTAGAAACGGAATGATGAAAAATGATACCAAGCAATATAAAGATGTTTTAGCAGTAGCATGGCTATACGGTGCCCCGGCCCAACTGGTGGTAAAAAAGGGAGCTGGAATCAAGGGCGTAAAGGATCTCGTAGGGAAAAAAGTTGGTGTCGGCAATGCCGGTTCCGGTGCTTTTGCCAACTGCGAACTGTTTTTCTCGCATATGGGCGTCTGGGATAAGATCGAACGCAACGCCATGGGCTACAACGATGCCGCCGCCGCCTTCGGTAACAATCAGCTGGACGCATTCTGGCTTTTTACGGCCTTTCCGAGCGGTGCCGTGATCATGGCAGCCCAGACCAACGATATCGTCCTTATCGATCTGAATGCGGATGCTAAGAAATCGGGGTTTTATGATAAATACCCCTATTTCGGCAAGCTTGCCGTTCCTGCCGGTACTTACCGGGGTGTGGATTATGACGCACCTTCATTCCAGGACAGTGCGCTGTGGGTTGCAAATGCCAAGGTATCTGCAGATGTGGTATTTAAGGTCCTTTCGCTGATCTATACGGATGAGGGGCTTGCGCACATGCTCGGGCAGAAAAAGACGTTTAAAAACATGAGCCTGGAAACGGGTGCCACCAACATCGTGACACCGTTTCATCCCGGTGCTGAAAAGTTCTGGAAAGAAAAAGGCATGTTGAAATAATAGCAATCCATGATACAAAATACAGGATAAATCCGATGATATTCATAAGCAATAAGTAGCCCAGTCGAGCGCGATTGAAATCCTCGAATCCTGTATTTTGTATCTTACATCCTGCAATCCGGAACGACTCAAATGAACAGGCGGTACAAACGTGTATGATAAATTAAAGGCATTCGAAAAGGTCATTTTTGATATTTTGGCGGTAAGCCTGGTGCTGTTCTATTCTTACTCTGCAGTGGTTAGTCCGGCATCTACACAGCTTCATAGGGGGATCTACGTCATCATTACCTATGTGCTGGTGTTTTTAACGTATCAATCCACATCTAAAAAATGGCCGGGTTTGAACCCTGTTCTGCGGGCAACCGATTATCTCTTAATTCTGCTTTCCGTCATCACCATCGGATACTGGATGCTTAATTTTGAAGCCATCAACTACCGGACCGGGGCTGAAACACCCTTTGACATGGCCATTGCAATGGTCGGGGTTCTCATCGGTATTGAACTGGCCCGGCGGGTGGTGGGCAATATTTTCGTTGTTATCTGCTTTATGATGTTGGGCTACGGTGTATACGGGGCACATTTCCCGGACATCATTTCCCATGCCGGCGACTCGTTTCCCGAGTTGTGCACCAGTATTTTTTATAAAAGTGACGGTGTGTTCGGCATCATGGCCAATGTCCTGGCCACCTACGTGATCCTTTTTGTTCTTTTCGGTGCGTTTTTGGAAAAATGCGGTGCCCAGCGGTTTTTCATCGACTGGCCCCTGGCAGCCGTGGGGCACAAAATTGGCGGGCCTGCTAAAGTGTCCGTAATAGCAAGCGGCCTTTTTGGATCCATCTCAGGCAGCGCCATCGCCAATACCGTATCTACCGGTGCCTTTACCATTCCCATGATGAAAAAAGCCGGTTTTCGGCCTCACATTGCCGGTGGCATTGAACCGGCGGCTTCCATCGGCGGGATGTTCATGCCGCCGATCATGGGTGCCGGCGGATTTATCATGGCAGAACTGACCGGCGTGCCCTATTCCAGAATTATGCTGGTGGCCATATTTCCTGCTATTATGTACTTTTTCAGCGTTTTTGTGATGGTCCACTATGAAGCCAAGAAGCACAATATTGTGGGCGAAAAATCCGAACACAGTGCCATGCAGATCCTGAAAACCCAATGGGTTTATATTTTACCCCTTGTGGTCATAACGATTTTTATGCTCAACGGCTATTCTCCGGGGTTTTCCGCTATTTTAGGGCTTGCAACCTGCATTGCCGTCAGCTTTAAGGAAAAAGAAACCCGAATTGATTTGGCGCTCACCGTCATTATGGTGTTTGTGGTTTTGAGCTCATTTCTTAACAAGGCTTCGGACGGTACCCTGGTTTCTGCAAATAGCGCGGTTATTATCGGCCTTATTGGGTATGGTGTTATCGTGTTATTCCGGAAAAATCGGCGAGAGACGGTCGGGTTTGAATTGACAAGATTTGTGGAGGCAGCCAGGTCCGGGACAGAAAGCAGCCTCAAAATCGGCGCCGTGGTTGGGGTTATCGGTATTATCATCGGTGTACTGACCTTCAGCGGGCTGGTATTGACCTTTGCAGATATCGTTATCGAACTGGCGGGCGGTTCTCTGGTTTTAACCATATTTTTAATCGCGCTGGCGTCCCTGGTTCTCGGTATGGGTGTTCCGGTTACCGCCGCCTATTTGATTACCGCGGTGGTGGCTGTGCCTGCCCTGACCCACCTGGGTGTTAATGAAATTGCGGCCCACATGATTGTTTACTGGTTGTCACAGGACTCCAATATCACACCGCCGGTCTGCATTGCCGCCTTTGCCGGGGCGACCATTGCCAAAGCCAATATGTGGCGAACCGCCTTTTCAGCCTTTAAATTTGCCAAGTTTCTGTACCTGGGGCCGTTTTTATTCGGTTATGTTCCTGGTTTTTCTTTGGACGGAAGCACCACGGATATAATCAAGGCTTTCGTACTGATTATATTTGGTACCTGGGCATATTCCTGGTTTTTAAGCGGTATATGGTTCAAACCATTGAA
>JAFDAT010000051.1 GCA_019313725.1 Deltaproteobacteria bacterium | reverse complement strand
TCTGAACATCATAGGGCGATGGCTTCAAAAGCACTTGGTACTGGTAGTAGTGCTGAAGCCGATTGGGATTTTCCCCGTAACGACCGTCGGTGGGGCGCCTCGAGGGCTGCACGTAGGCCACGTTCCACGGTTCGGGTCCCAGCGCTTTCAGGGCCGTGTTGTGATGAAAGGTCCCGGCGCCGACTTCCAGATCATATGGTTGCGTAATGAGACATCCCTTTTTGGCCCAGAATTGATCCAGCTTTAAAATAACATCCTGAAAATTCATAAAACTTTCCTCTGTCCGTGGTTAAGTTGAAAATTCTCGATTCATCCCTTTGTTACCCAGGCGGCATCTTTGATCAGGCAGCCGATTGGATCCTGAGCCCTTTGCGGTCTATGGCCGGATTCAGCAACCGGGCATCCGCTCTTGCGGAAAGGATTGTTTCCCACATCTGTCGCAAACTGTCAATATCTTCAACCGCTCCAAGCGCCCAGACACACCCGCCGCCGCCAGCCCCGGTAAAGCGCGCACCACACCCGGACGCAACGGCCGCTGCCACCAATTGCTCACCAATTTCATCCAGGACCCCCGGCGTCATCTCCTGGCGCAACACTACTTCCCGGTTCATACAGGCTGCCGCCTCTCTATAGTTCATGGACGCCAAGGCTTCAATAAAATTGTGCGTGCACTCAGCCACCTGAAACCACTTTTCACGGTTCATCCCCGCGATGAATTGTCTTACCCACGCGCCATTGATATCCGCTGAGGTGTGGGGTATGCCGCAATACGCCACCAGAATTTGATCTGCCAGATCTTTGAATTTTCCGGGCTTTACCACAGAAACCCGCCTGAAAATCGGCGATTCGATGCTCTCAGGCCAATACCAGGCGTTCACCCCGCCGTATGCCGCGGCAAGATGATCCTGGAGTCCGCAGGGCACTCCCGCGACACTGGATTCGAGGACGTGCGCCAACAGGACAATCTTTTTTTTGGTAATCGATTTCCCCCCCCCGCGAGATAAAGCCTCCTGCAGGGTTGCTACGAGGGCAACCGCCGCTGCCGAAGATCCGCCCAGGGCGCTCCGTGGCGGTGACGAAGATTCGATGATAATGTGTGTGCCATCAGCATTGAAATAGTTGGCCACCGCAAACATGAAACCGAGGGGATGATCGAAGGGTGCCCGCCCGGAGGGGAACTCGGCGCTTTCAAAACCTTTTGAAGTCACCCGGACAACCCCCTTTTCCCAGGCCTCGATTCGCGCGGTGGTTCTCAAGGCCAAGGCCATGTTGAAGGTACACGGGCGCAAAAACCGCAACGGCACGTAAAAAGTACTCAAATCGAGGGTACCGCCCATATCGATCCTGCAGGGTGCGGATGCCGTAATCGGCGCTGACTTCAGGATTTCTCTAATAACACCTGACATATATCAGTTCCCTTCGTTCCGGTTCAAAAAAATGAAGCCTAATTACGGCAAGCTGTAGAATATCATCCTATTATTGAAAAAAATAAACTCTTCGCAGCAAGCTGCGGAGACGTGGGATTAAAAAAGAGATTAAACTAATCACGAAAACACGAAATCTTAAAAGCACGAAATATAGGTAATTATTTTTCGTTATTTCACACTTTCGTGTTTTCGTGATAAAAATTTTCGAGCTTATGACAAAATCCGCATTCCAAAATGTCCAGTTTTTATGCTTCATTGTGCAGATGCAAACGTTAAATTCACCGGATCTGCCGCAGGAATTTAAGGCTCCGGGGCTCCTTGCCCAGATGATAAGGCACAAAGGATTCCAGGAACCGAAGTCCTTCCTTCAAGGCCTGCGCCGAAAATCTGATTCTGGTCGCCTTGCGGATATCACCGTTGTCGATCCACTGAAGCTGCTTGATGGTCCCCCTTGAAAGGCAGTGTTCCTCTTTTCCATAGGGTGCACAACGCTCACAGACGACACCGCCTTTGGACAGGTCGAAATTCATCCTGTGGCGTGGTGCGGCGTCCGTTTCGATACTGCAGGTGCTGCAGTGGCTCAGGTTGGGACAAAGCCCGGAGAGGTTGAGAAAGCGCATTTGAAACAATATACTTAAAACTTCCCCGGAAACAGCACCGGCATCGAGTTCAGCCAGAACATGGTCCAACAGGTCGTATATACCGGTTTGTGCCCGGCCTTCTTCCAGCCACAAATTTGTCAACTCGGCCCAGTAGCTGGCGTAGGCGGTTTTTTTTATGTCGGTACCGATATTGAAAAGCGGTTTGATGAGGGAGGCCTCATTTACCACGGAGAGACCTTTTCCTCTCCCGCGGCTGACCACGATATCCAGGGAATTGAAAAGTTCCAGTACACCACCAAACCGTTTCCGGCTGCGCTTGGCTGACTTGGCAATAGCGGAAATCTTGCCTCTGTCCCGGGTCAGGAAATTAAGAATGAGATCATAATCTCCATAGTCCACACGACGGATCAGTATGGCGGAGGTTGAATAGGTTGGCATGGTTGACCTTGAATACGAAAACAAACAAGCAGGAAATTCTAAAATCGAATGCACAAACAAGTATTTTGAGTGCTTAAATACCCAACAAGGTCGTTGCAATCGTGAAATAAAAGAAAACGCTGATTATATCGATGGAAGTGGTCACAAAGGGGCCGGTGGCCACAGCCGGATCGATATTGGCCTTGGCAAACACCATCGGAACCATTGACCCCACAAGCGCGGCAATGGACATGGAAGACAGAACCGCACAGCACACGGAAACAGCCAACGCCATGGTACCGAATGCCAACTGGGCAACAGCCCCGATAACGATACCGTAAGTCAACCCCAGGATGACGCCGATGGAAAGCTCCTTGAACACGACCGGCCAGAGTTCCCTGATATTGATCCGGCCGGTGGCCAGCCCGCGCACCACGATGGTCGAGGACTGGGTCCCGATATTACCGCCCATGCCCATGATGACAGGAATAAAGGCCGCCAGATACGCAAACTGTTTCAGACTTTCTTCGAAGCTTTCGATGACATAAAAAGCGATGATACCGCCAATACAACTCGCGAACAGCCATGGAAAACGGATGCGCGCTTTTAAAAACGGATTTTGTCTCGACGAACTCCTCGCCAACACCTGCCATTTTCAAAATATCTTCGGTGGCTTCCCTCCGGAAGATGTCGATAACGTCATCGACGGTTACGATCCCCACCAGTTTGTTGGTTTCGTCCACCACCGGAACGGCCAGGATGTCGTAACGGGCCACGATTCTGGCCACCTCTTCCTGATCCATGTCGGTCTTAACCGAAAAAACGTCCGTGGTCATGAAGGCACTCAGTGGGGTTTGCGGCGGTACGACCACCAGTTGCCTCAGGGAAATGACGCCGACCAGGTTGTCATATTCGTTCACCACATAGAGGTAGAAAGGCATCTCAACGTCCTGATGCTCTTTCTGCAGGGATTCAATAGCCTCCCTGGCGGTAGTCTCCTCACCCAGAGCGATGAAGTCCGGAACCATGATACCGCCGGCCGTGTCGTCCTCGTACCGCAGCAGCCCTTCAACCTCTTCGGATCCCTCCTTTTCCATGCGCTGGAGGATCTCGTCGGATCTCTCTTCCGGAAGCCTGCCGATAATATCGGCGACATCGTCGGTGGGCATGCTTTCCAGGATGGACACGATCTCTTCCAGTTCCAGCCCTTCGGCAAATTCCAGAAAGGTGTCCGCCTCCATCTCGCTGAAGAGAATCCCTTTCTGTTCCGTATCGGCAATCATCTGGAACAGCTTGTGCTGATCCGACAGGGTCAGAAAGTCAAAAACCCTGGAAAGATCAGCAGCATGGGTTTTGTCCACAATCTTCTTAAGATTGTGCAAGGCATTGCGCCGCAGCAGCCGTTTGACACTATCGATAAGTATTTTGTTGCCATCACCCTGCATATTAAGATCCTGTAAATAAAAAATATATCTTTTAAGAAGTAAAATTGCAAGCAGAATTCCAACAGTCAATCGAGGCTACAGGTACGGCGGATGAGGGTATCGCGGGTGCTACCGGATAACTTTGATATGGGCCTTGCGCTTCAACTCCTCCAGCCACTCTGCATACTTCTCATCGACGGCTGCATTGTACAACTGTTCCTCAATTTCGGGAGAGGCCTCCTCGAAACGCTTGCCGCCCTCCATGGTCATGTCTTCCACAAAAAATATCTGGTATCCCTGGTCTGTGTCCAGTATGGATGTGTAATCACCCGCCGCCAGGCCTTCCAGGGCCTGTTGTATCAGCGGTGAGAAATCGGTATACCGGATCTTACCCAGATCCCCCCCTTTTGGGGCCAGGGGTGATTCTGAATATTCCCGCGCAAGGGATTCAAAGGATTCGCCGGCCTCCAATTTCTGTATGACCGCTTCCATTTTACCCATTGCCGCCGCCTTGGCACTGTCGTCATCATCGGAAGAGACAATCGTCATAATATTTCTGAGATGATACCGCAGATCGCCGCCGTAGGCGTCGGCGTGGTCATCGTAATATGCCCGGACCTCCTCATGGGTGATGACAATCTTCGAGCTCACCTCCTGGCCCACCAGACGGCTTCTCAGCGCCTGATTTCTTAAAGACTGCCGATATTCCTGGATAGTCATCCCTTGTGCCGCCAAGGCCTGGCGCAGATCTTCATCCGTCCACATCTTCGAAGCCTTGAGGCGTTCGAGGGATGCATCTATTTCCGCTTTGTTGATGGTAATCTTGTTTTTCTCGATTTCCTGATCTGCCAGCTTCTCGTCTATGAGGCGATACGTTATGTCATTTCTTACTTTGTAAAGCATCTGACGTTCTTTTTCTTCCGCATAGCCCATGGATTTAATCTTCTCTTCATACGGCTTCAGTTGGTGCTGCAATTCCAGATAGGTAATGATATCGTTGTTGACCACAGCAACGATGCGGTCGACAATCTCCTCCGCCTGGGCACTGCCGGCAGACCACAGCCCCGAAAGGAGCACGCCGGCCATAATCCACCACCGGAATCCGGATGAATCGAAATATTTAAAAATACGATTGTTCACCATATACATCATGAGCCGTTCATTTTTTCCCAGGCTGCGGCGTTAATATCGACATCATACATAGACTGCAGGTCTTTCAGCCATGCCTGGTAAAATTGCTGAGCTTTCTGCTGGCGTACGAATTTAACCACTTTTTCATCGATATCCGCATCGTTCAGTCTCTCGTGGCCGGCCGTGTCACTGGGGGAGTAATGGGATTCATAAGCAGCTGATATCTCGGCAGGAGTGAGAACTATCGATATTTCGAGATCCTCACGGACCACCTTCTCTTTGAGCAGGCGCACCCGCAGCTGGGCTTTCCATAAACTGTATGAAATCGCCTGCTCCAAGAGGACTTTTTCAAATTCTCCTTCCGGATAGTCTGCCCGGATCCGATCGATGGCAGACGTCAGGTCCTGGTCGGAAATCTCGAGGTTCAACTCCTCGGCCCGCTCGAGAAGTATCAACTCCTCCGTAAGCTGGTGCAGCAATCGCAGCTTCATTTCCTTATCTACCGCCGGGTCAGCTTGCGCCGGCAGCGGAAATTCGGCCGAGACCGCATCGAATCGGCTATTGAATTCATCTACCGAAATCGACCGGTCGTTAACCCTGACCAGAGATACGACCGACAGCTGTGCGCCCTGATTATCGCACCCCGCGATTGTCATCCCCAGCATGATCAGAACCCATATGATCCACCGGCGGTTTGTATATTTTAATAGAGCCAACGCTTCAGTCCATAATGGCAGAGTGTCTTATTCATACCTGATAGAAACAATAAAGAGTACTGCTGTTTCTAATAAAATTATGCATTTAGGTGGTCACGGGTTAACATGAAGGGCAATATCTTTCAAGATATTTTTCGCTTGTGTAAGCCGGCCGTACGTTCCGGGATGCGACAGCTTTGTTTTTAAAATATGCCCCGGGGTCAACCGAAAGCGATCACCGTGGGCCGTGATCATCGCAACGATACCGGTGGGGTTTTCCTGGTGCGCTTCGGAAAAATGCAGTGATAGATTTTTCTCTGAGATATCCACACGGGCCACCCCGGCTTTGCGTGCCAGTATTTTCAACAGGATTTTCAATAAGAGATTGCCGGCAGCATCCGGCAAGGTGCCGAAGCGGTCGATGAGTTCCTTCTTAACCTCTGAAAGCTCGGCCGTGTCCGTCATTTTCGCCAGACGCCGGTATATTGAAAGCCGTATATCGATGTCTTCGATATACGCTTCCGGAACATACGCCGAAAGGGCCATGTTGATTTCCGGCTCGAGTCTCTGGACATGACGCATACCTTTCAATTCACTGATCGATTCTTCCATCAGTTTTAAAAACATGTCATACCCCACCGCAGCAATATGCCCGGATTGGGATGCACCCAGAATGGTTCCGCCGCCGCGGATCTGGAGGTCGCTCATGGCAATCTGGAATCCCGACCCCAGATCACTGTGCTCCATGAGTACCTTCAGCCTTTTTTGTGCGGCACGACCCAGATAACTCTCATCGGGGATGAACAGATAGGCATATGCCTGTTCCTCCGACCGACCGACACGTCCGCGGAGCTGGTACATCTGGGCCAGACCGAAGCGGTCCGCCCGGTTGATGATTATCGTATTGGCAGAAGGAATATCGAGCCCTGACTCGATGATGGTAGTACAGACCAAAAGGTCGATTTCCCGACGCATGAACCGCAGCATCACGCCTTCGAGTTTTTTTTCATCCATGCGCCCGTGGGCGATGTCCAGACGCACCTCAGGAACCAGGGTTTTAAGGTAGCCGGCTGTTTTTTCAATGGTATTGATGTTGTTGTGAACAAAAAATATCTGCCCCTTGCGCTTGAGTTCCTTGCGGATCGCTTCTCTGGCAATGCCTTCATCGAATTCACAGATATAGGTGATAATTGATTGGCGATATTCGGGTGGTGTCGCAATGAGAGAAACGTCGCGAACCCCGACGAGGGACATGTGGAGGGTCCTGGGAATTGGCGTTGCCGTAAGCGCCAGCACATCGACAGTGCTTCTGATCCGCTTCAGCTTCTCCTTGTGCCGGACGCCGAAGCGCTGCTCTTCATCCAGGACAAAAAGACCCAGTTCTTTAAACCCGATATCTTTCTGGAGCAGCCGGTGGGTGCCGATAACGATGTCGATATCCCCTGATTTAAGCCCCTCGACGATCTTCTTCTGCTCCCCTTTTTTACGAAATCGGCTTAAACAGGCCACGTTAACGGGATAATTGCTGAATCTTTCCGAAAAACTGGCATAGTGCTGCTCAGCCAGCACGGTCGTCGGCACAAGCACGGCCACCTGCTTGTTGTTGAATGCCGACATGAATGCGGCCCGCATGGCGACCTCGGTTTTACCATAACCCACGTCACCGCACACCAGCCTGTCCATGGGCGTAGGTTTTTGCATGTCCGCCAGCACATCTTCGATAGCCCTGAGCTGATCAGCCGTTTCTTCGAACAGAAAGCCGGCTTCAAAATCGCCCAGTTCATCTTCCACCGGTGCATGCCCGAATCCCTTGTTGACCTTGCGAACGGCATACAATTTTAACAATTCACCGGCAATTTTTTCAGCCGATTTCTTGGCTTTCTGTTTGATTTTTCCCCATGAGACCCCACCCATCTTGTCCAGCACGGGAATGGTGCCCTCAACCCCCATGTACTTCTGGATCAGGTTCATGCGTTCCACCGGAAGATAGAGTTTATCCCCGTCGCGGTACACGATCAGGATAAAATCATTGATAAAACCTGCCATATCAAGTTTTTTCAAATATTTATATTGACCTATGCCGTGCTCTTCATGCACGACAAGGTCATCGGTCTTGAGGTCTTCAAAGGCCAGGAGCTGGCGGTTCGTGGAGCCTTTCCGGCTCTTTTTGCGGCGTTTTCGGGCACCAAAAATTTCACGCTCTGTAACCACGGCCAGATGCTCCGCCGGCCACACAAAACCCGTGGAAACCTTGCCCAGGCACAGGTACACCCGGCCGTCCCGCCCGCCAAGGCCTCGCTGCCAGTACGGAAAAATCTCTGACGGGCGAACCGGTATTCCGTATGGCGCCAGCAGCGATTTCAAACGCTCTGTCTGGGCCACCGTGGCACATGTAACTGCTGTAACGTATCCCTTAGCCTGGTTTGCTTTCAGCCATTCAACCAGGGGTGATATTGCCTGCTCCCGGTTGCCCGGGTTTCTCAGTTCACCCGACAACAGCGTGTTGTCTTCAATATGGTATTGATATGTTTCAATTTCCGCAGGAGCACGGCCTTCGCCCAGGATAACCGGCAATATTTTAAATGCCAGCGGCCGGGTATTATCGAGTTTTTCTTTCACCTGCCGCCAATCAAAATACATCTTATGCGGTTCCACAGCAAAAGACCCGTCATCGATGGCGGACTCAAAATTATTTATGAATTGTTCATGGGCGTCCTTCGCGCTTTTTTCAGCTGCCTCAACCTCTGCCGATACCCACAATGTCCCTTCCGGAACATATTCAAACAACGATTCCAGCCCGGGATAAATCAAGCCGATGAAGCTTTCAATACCGTTAAAGACACCTTCCTCTTTTATACGACCGACAATTTTCCGGACTTCGGTCACGGGCAAGTTCAGCCTGGCGCCCTGTTCCCGGATGCGGGCAATGACCGCCTTTTTTTCTTCTTCCTTCAGAATCACCTCTTTCGCAGGAATGATGACAGCCTCTTTTGTATTTTCCCGGGTTCGTTGAGTCGCCGCCGAAAAAAAGCGGATACTCTCCACAAAATCTCCGAAGAACTCTATCCGGACAGGATCCGGGTACAGGGGTGAAAAAATATCAAGGATTCCCCCCCGGGCACAGAAGTCTCCGGGCTCTTCCACGATAGCTGCCGGCATATACCCGCCGGACACCAATTTTCTCACCAGGCCGTCCCGATCCACCTCTTCCCCTTCGAGCACAAGTTCCGAGTAATCCACCAGCGCCTTCTTGGGAATGATTTTTTTCATCAGAGCAGCCACGGTGGTCACCACTACGGGCGACTTTTCACGTTGGGTGAGATGATAAAGTGTGCGCAGCCGGGACGCTGCTGTTTCATTGTGGGAAGCCATGAATTTGAAAGGCAGTATGTTGTAGGGCGGAAAATATTCCACCACGTGCTCAGGATCATTCCTGAAAAAAAATCTAAGATCGTCACAGAACTGTTTGGCACTTTTGGGAGAAGATGCAACCACGACTGTGGGCATCCCCAGCTGTTCATACAGGCGTGATACCGCATAGGCTTTTTCCGCTCCCGAAAAACCAACGCAATCTATGGTCGATTTTCTTCCGGGAACCGCATTCATCAACGTGTTCAATGTAATTTTTACTTGATTTTGGTTCATAAACAAAGTAGGGCAATTTAACCCGTAAAGCTGATTTAAGCACACAACCCAAATTTAAATGCGTGGCACGTTTAAGGCCGATGTAGCTCAGCTGGCAGAGCAGCTGATTCGTAATCAGCAGGTCCGCGGTTCAAATCCGCGCATCGGCTCCAGTCAATATAAAGGGAAATCAAGCGCTTATGCTTGGTTTCCCTTTTTCTGTGTGGCCTAACCATATCGGTATTTCTCGACATTTTCAAGCCTTTCTGCACCTGCAAAAAAATCTTCATCTGGCACTATTGAGAATATTTTGATATTGATGCAATGGAAACCGTATTTGAGGTCGTTTTCTAAATAATGCTCGGAAATTTAATCAAAATCTGGTGCAAAAAAAAGATGAATATCGAACCACACTACAGCTTTAACCACCGGGCAGATATGAAATTTGATATCGCTGCTGAAAACAATGCCACACTTCTGTGCAGACTGGGGTCCAGAACCTTCATTCAGGCTTTCAGAGCAATGAACAACCCCAAGGATTTCGATGCCTATCTGTCCCGTGCTTTTTCATTGCATGCTATTTCTGCCGAAATAGAGGACAGATGCGCTGAATTTTTCGTCGCTTTTGCTGAGGATGAACCCGCAGGGTACTTCAAACTGTATGCCGGGTCGGCGCCGGGATGTGTGACGGCCCAACCGACCATTGAAATTGCGCGGCTCTATGCGCTTGAAAATTGGTGGGGTCGGGGTGTCGGCGATGTTATGATGGAAAAAATTCTGTCTCTTACCCGTCACAAAGGATTCGCCACGCTGTGGCTGAGCAGTTGGAAAAAAAATGACAGGGGCAATGCTTTTTACCGGAAATGGGGTTTCGAGGCGGTGGGGGAACAGACCTTCACTATCGGAAGAGATGTTCAGCAGGACTTTATCATGAGCCGGTCCACAAAGTGGATTCCAGATTCGTAAAAATCTGGTACGGGCCCTTCTCTAAAGGTGGAATAACATTAATGACGATTGAACCGGACAACGCTTACCATCTGCTATGCGACCAAAAACTGCAGCGGCGTCTCAGGGACAACCTGGATCAATTCACCGTGCAGCCCCACGAAACAAACGGTGTGAAACAGGCCGCTGTGGCAATTACCATCGTGGATGCCGGGCACGGGGCCGAAATATACGGCCTGCCTGCCCTTGAACAGCCCAGTCATGAGGCCGCCCTTGTCCTGACGCGGCGGTCATCGCGACTGAAAAATCATTCCGGGCAGTGGGCCTTCCCCGGCGGGCGCATGGAAAAGGGTGAAACTCCCGAAGAAGCAGCACTGCGGGAACTCCAGGAAGAGGTCGATTTGGAGTTGTCCCATGACAGCGTCCTGGGGCGGTTGGATGATTTTACCACGCGGTCGGGATTTGTGATTTCACCGGTTGTCGTCTGGGGAGGGGTTGGCACCCACCTGACGCCGAACCCTGCCGAAGTTCGCTCCATTCACCGTATTCCCATCGCGGAGTTCCTGCGTAAGGATGCGCCGATTCTCGAAGACAACCCCCAGGGTAAAAATCCCATTCTGCTCATGCCGGTGGGTGACAGCTGGATTGCTGCTCCTACGGCGGCTTTGATATACCAGTTCAGGGAAGTTGCTGTTTTCGGTAAAGACACGCGTGTGGCCCATTACGAACAACCGTTTTTTGCCTGGAAATAACGCGGCTTCGCCGCTATATAATTGATTGTTTACGAAAATACATATACATATAACATTGTCACAGTGGTTCAAATGCCAATAATCGCAAGATTGTTCTTTTTTCGTGATTTCATAGTTTCGTGCTTTCGTGATGAATAGTTCGTCCCCTTTTCCGGATTATCGTTCGAAATGCTCGCCTTCAGTGGAATTCGGCCCGGTGAAGCCCCGGCGTTACCGCGCATCATCGCCCAATGTGGGCTGAAAACCGATGATGTCTCACCGGCAATGCTTAAAAATCTCTGCCCAGATTCTGCCATTTGTATGAAAAAGGATCTCAACTTATGAAAAAGAAAATACTCATCGTCGACGACAACCGCCTGCTCCGCAAGTTTCTGTCCACACACCTGGAACGCGCTGGGCACCACGTACGCACCGCCGAGGATGGCTTTGCTGCCCTGGATGTGCTCTCGGATTTTGCCCCCGACGTCATGTTTGTAGATCTGTTCATGCCTAAAATCGATGGGGACAGGCTCTGTCAGATCGTTCGCGCCCGGGATGACCTCAAAGACTGCTACCTGGTCATTCTCTCAGCCGGTATCGCCGAAACCGGCAAGGACTATACAAAAATCGGGGCCAACGCCTGCATTGCCAAAGGGTCATTCAGCAATATGGCCAAAAACGTCCTCGCAGCCGTCAACGACTCGGATGCGCCGGTTCAGGCAGACAAACCCGGACCGATCATCGGCCTGGATGCCGTCTATTCTAGACAGCTGACCAAAGAGCTGATATCGCGCAATCGGCATCTTGAAACAATTCTTGAAAGCATGGCCGAAGGCTTTCTGGAAATTTATTCCGACCGGGTTGTGTATGCCAATGAAGCCGCCGTCCTGATGCTGGAGATGGACCTCGAAAACCTGCTATACGCCTATCCGCCCGATCTTTTCGAGGGCAAGGCAAAACGGCGCCTCGAAAAGCTGATCGCCGGGCATGAAAATATTGCCCGGGACAAGAACGCACCTGTTGACCTTCACAACAGGAAGGTGACCATTAAAAGTTATCCCGTCGAGGGTGAACCCTCCACCTCCATCATTATTTTTTCCGATGTCACTGAACAGAAAAGGCTTGAGGAAAAGCTTCAGCAGGCCAAGAAAATGGAGGCTGTCGGAACCCTTGCCGGAGGAGTAGCTCACGATTTCAATAATCTGCTCATGGGTGTCCAGGGCAACATTTCGCTGATGATGCTCGACCTGAAGCCGGGTGACTCGCACTTCGAAGAAGTCGCCAGTATTGAACGGTGTGTCGACAGCGCCGCCAAACTGACCAAACAACTGCTGGGTTTCGCACGCGGCGGGAAATATGTGGTCAAGGCCACCAGTCTCAATGAAATGATCCGGAAACTCAAGACGATGTTCCAAAGGACCAACAAGAATATCAGCTTTCATGAAAAATATCAGAATAACCCGTGGTCCGTAGAAGTTGATCAGGGGCAAATCGAGCAGGTCATGATGAACCTGCTGCTGAATGCTTGCCAGGCCATGCCACAAAACGGGGAACTGAGTATACAAACCGAAAATGTCACCCTGAATCGCAGCTTTGTCAAATCATTCGACGTAGGACCGGGAAGGTATGTCAAGATATCTGTCACCGATTCCGGGTGCGGCATGGATCCCGCGGTGCAGCAGAGAATTTTCGAACCCTTTTTCACCACTAAAAATGTAGGCGAGGGCTCTGGAATGGGACTCGCATCGGCCTTCGGAATTGTAAAAAACCACAGGGGTATCATCGAATGCCGCAGCATCAAGGGAAAAGGCAGTACTTTCAGCGTTTACCTACCGGTTTCCCACCACGAGACCCCCGCCATTGAAGAACCGACCAAGACACTGCAGAGGGGTATGGAAACCATTCTGCTGGTGGATGATGAAGACATAATCATCAGTGTTGACACAAAGCTGCTTGAAGAACTCGGTTACAAGGTTTTGGTTGCTAAAGAAGGGACCGTTGCACTGGAAATATTCACCGCCCGCCACCATGAAATCGATCTGGTTCTGCTGGATATCATCATGCCCGACTTGAACGGCGAAGAAGTTTTCGCCCAGATGAAACGTATCAAACCCGATGTCAAAGTTCTGGTGTCCAGCGGCTACAGCATCGACTGGCAGGCAAGAAAAATGCTTGAAGACGGCTGCAACGGTTTTATCCAAAAACCATTTAAAATGAAGCAGCTCTCCCTCCAGATTAAAGAAATTTTATCATCTTGACATCTATCTAAAACCCGTATAAATTAGATACTTACAATAAAATCCGGGGAGGGAGGACGATGCAGGATCCGGAAGAACTAAAAATCAGCGCTGACATGGAAGAGATCATGAAAAACATCGATTCGATCATCGATAAAATTAACCATCAGGACCCCGGCAAACCTGAAGAAGTACAACCGATTGACGGCAGGAAAAATTGACCCGGCTGCAAGGCGGGAAACCTTCGACCCTAGGAGGCACCATGGCGTTAACCAAAAGTGACATCGTTGCAAAAGTACATGAACTGGGGCTTACCAAAAAAAAAGCGGTGGACACCGTTGAGTCTTTGCTGGAGATCATCAAGCGTACACTGGCCCAGGGAGATGATGTTCTGGTATCGGGCTTTGGCAAGTTTTGTGTAAAAGACAAAAAACAGCGGCGCGGTCGAAATCCGGCAACCGGTTCGGACCTCATCCTCAGGGAAAGAAAAGTCGTTACCTTCAAATGTTCCGGAAAACTGCGCAACAGGATCAATGGCCAAGTATAGAATCGGGCCTAAAATCTTTGTGTGATTATCATGATTGCATGATTTGCCTCAAGACATAGGGCAATATGCCGCCATGCTCAAAGTAGGCCACATCCACGGCCGTGTCCAGCCTGGCCATAACATTGAAAACCACCTCCGCTGCATTATTTCTTTTTGCCCGAACCTTGAGTGTTTTTCGGGGAACCATATCTTCCATTCCCTCGATGAAATATGTTTCCGAACCGGTAAGTCCAAGGTCTTCCCAGTTCTTATCCTCCGTATAAATCAGCGGCAAAACCCCCATTCCCACCAGATTGCTCCGGTGTATGCGTTCGAATGAGCGGGCAATGACTGCGCGTACGCCCAGCAGATTGGTGCCTTTGGCGGCCCAGTCCCTCGAAGACCCGGTCCCGTATTCCGTCCCCCCCAGCACGACCAGCGGTTTACCCTCCTTACCGTATTGCATGGCGGCATCAAATACGAACATCTCATCGGCTTCGGGAAACTTCTGGGTATAACTGCCCTCTTTGGGGTGGACCAGCTTGTTCTTTATGCGGATATTCCCGAAGGTCCCCCGCATCATAACGTCATGGTTTCCCCTGCGGCTGCCGTAAGAATTGAAATCTTCCGGCTTTACTCCTTTTGCTACCAGGTATTGCCCGGCGGGGTATTCTTCCGGTATCGCCCCGGCAGGTGAGATGTGGTCCGTGGTTACAGAATCCCCCAGGACCAGGAGGGCATGGCCTCCATCCAGGCTTCCGGGTTTTTCCAGTTTTAGACTGAAATTTTCAAAATAAGGAGGATTCTTGATATAGGTCGACCCCTCGTCCCATTGGAATGTCGTACTCTCACCGACGGCAAGATCTTCCCAATAATGATCACCTTTAAAAATATCATCGTAAGCTTTCCTGAAAGCGTCCGGATCGACATACGCGGCCACCATTTTTTCGATATCTGCGGTATCAGGCCAGATCTCCTTCAGCAGCACCGGGGCACCGTTGGAAGCTGTGCCGATGGATTCAGTATCCATATTCATATCCATCCTCCCGGCAAGTGCATAAGCGATCACGAGCATGGGCGAGGCCAGAAAATTAGCCTTAATGCGTTGGTGGATCCGGGCTTCGAAATTACGGTTTCCGGAAAGTACTGCAGCGACCGTCAGATTTTCTTGCATCACGGCGCCCTCTATCCCGGGATCGAGGGGACCACTGTTGCCGATGCAGGTGGTACAACCAAAAGCGACAATGTGAAACCCAAGCGCCTCGAGGTAGGGCATCAGGCCTGCTGCCTCAAGATAATCGGCGACCACCTTGGACCCGGGTGCCAGGGATGTTTTTACATACGCCGGCACTTTCAGCCCTTTTTCAACAGCATTTTTGGCCAGCAGGCCGGCTCCGATCATAACAAAGGGGTTGGAAGTATTGGTGCAGGAAGTAATAGCGGCAATGACCACGCTGCCGTTGCCGATTTTTACTTCTTTTTCACCCAGCATTACGGCGATCTCCTTGGCACACATCACTTCCGACGCCGGTGCTGTAGTATTATTCTCGTCAGCACAGATCGAATAGAATATGTCTTTTAATCGGCCGACCGGTATCCTGTCCTGAGGCCTGGCGGGTCCGGCAACCGCTGGTTTTATGGTTGCCAAATCCAGGTCCACGATGTCGCTGTAATCCGGGCCATTGTGGCGCCGTACTCGGGGGCCATGTTGGCAATGGTAGCCCTGTCCGTCAACGTCAGGCTCTGCATGCCGTTGCCAAAAAATTCCACGAATTTTTCCACCACACGTTTTTCCCTCAAGACCTCTGTCACGACCAGAACCAGATCTGTGGCCGTCACTCCGGGTTCCAATTTCCCGGTCATCCGGACACCGACGACTTCGGGTATGGACATATAGTACGGCTGTCCCAGCATGACCGCTTCAGCCTCAATACCACCAACACCCCAGCCCATGATACCCAGACTGTTGATCATAGTGGTATGGCTGTCAGTACCGACCAAGGTGTCCGGATATGCAATCCATCCTCCAGGCATATCTTCTGTCATCACTACCCTGCCGAGATATTCCAGATTGACCTGATGGCAGATGCCTGAATTGGGTGGTACCACCTTGAAATTGTCAAAACTCTTTTGAGCCCATTTCAGGAGTTCGTAGCGTTCCTTGTTGCGCTCATATTCTCTGATCACATTTTTGTCCAGGGCATCCGGGGTGCCGAAGTAATCGACCTGTATGGAGTGATCAACAACCAACTCCACCGGAACGAGGGGATTGATCCTGGTGGGATCACCGCCCAGTTTGCCGACAGCATCCCGCATGGCCGCCAGGTCAACCACCGCAGGAACACCCGTAAAATCCTGCATCAGCACCCGGGCCGGGTGGTGGGGAATTTCCACGGGCTCCTGGTAATGTTTTTGCCACCCGGCGATATTTCTGAGGTCCTGCTCCCTGACGATTTTGCCATCCAGCTTTCTCAATAAATTTTCCACCAGAATTTTAATGGAATACGGCAGGCGTCGAATGTCGGCAATGCCGTTTTTCTCTAAGAGGGAAATGTCGACGATATTCAATGCCTTACCGTTGACCTCTATTTTTCGCACGAATGATTCGGTTTTCATGTTGATTCCTCTTCATTAGAAACAGTCAGCCGCATTTGAGAACAG
>JAFDAT010000388.1 GCA_019313725.1 Deltaproteobacteria bacterium | reverse complement strand
CGAGTCCGATCCTGAAAAAAGGGAAGCGCTGTTCAACAGCATGGTGGCCATGGCCTATGAACACGGAAAAGCCGTCAATATGGCGTCGTTCCTGGAGATCGACGGTGTTATCGATCCCATGGAAACCCGGCACTGGATCATACGCGGCCTGCGATCCATGCCTGAAACGGAACAGCGTACAGGCAAGAAGCGGCCCAACATCGATACCTGGTGAAGCCGAAATCTTCTTCAATGGAAAATCCCTGGTAACGATACGCGGGTCGCTGGAGTCATCGATGAAATGTAAAGCCCGGTTTGAAGAACATGGCGGCGTTCTGTGCGTAATCGCCGAAGACCCCAAGTGGCCCAGTCCGGCAAATTTTTATGTCATTCCACACGGCAACCGTTTTGCCATGATCGATGTCGGCTGCGGCGGGTCGGATGGTGCGGGGTATCTGAAGGATGCCTTGACTCACTGGGGGCTTCGGCCAGCCGATTGCAGCCATGTCGTGTTATCCCACTCCCATCCGGACCACATGGGCGCTATCGGGTGGCTCCTGAAACATGCCCGACCCAGGGTGTTCATCCATGGAAGCGACGTTAAGGGTGCCATGGATCCGTCGCATCTGAACGCTACCTTCGACATCCCCTTTGCCATAAAAACCTGTGTTCCTCACCCCGGGTTCGAGGGCTTTGCCGGCCTTGACATTCTTGATTATTTTAACGGTACCGGCTGTTCCATGGACAGGACTTTGAAGGTGGAAGCTGTTGAAGATGGCGACAGACTGGCCCTGGGCGAATTCGTATTCGAAGTGATGCATACGCCTGGCCACTCGCCCGGGCACATTGCATTGCACGACCGTGAAAAAGGCTTATTGCTCCCCGGCGACATGGTCGGTGCCATACCGGCCTGGTACACACCTGCCTCCGGAGGACTCAAGGGTTACCTGGAAAGTCTCGACAAGTTGGCGGCCGCGAATGCACGCCGTATGCTTCCGGCACATGGACCGGTTATTGAAGACCCGGGTAGGAGCATTGAATGGGTACGGGGCAAACTGCTGGAGCGGGAAAAGCAAATTCTGGAGATCCTCAGCAATGAGAATCAATCCTTCGTGGAGCTGAATGCGGCCCTCTTTCATTCTCCCTTTATCCAGTTTTTTCCGGGGTGCGGCATCCTGGAAAGCCATCTAATCAAGCTGGAGGAAGAGGGTCGTATATCGCGGAAAGATGGAAATGAGAGGATTGTTCGATCCTGATTAAACGCGGTCAACGCATCATGAAAAAGTCTTAAAATATCCTTTAGCGTCATACCCCTGCGAAGGCAGGGGTATGACGGAATTTCGGACTTTTTGCAAGTTTGTCAATGTTCGATGTTCAAATCATTATCTCTACTTTGCCATATTGTTTGTGCAACCATAGGGTTTACTATTATTCAGCCACAGTGTGCAGGTGAACATCCTGTTGGGGATACGGAATGCTGATGCCTTGTTTGTCGAAAGCTTTCTTTATATTTTCCATGGCATCCATGTAGACACCCCAATAATCCCCGGCGTTAACCCAGGGGCGCACCACAAAGTTGACACTGCTGTCGGCCAGTTCCACAACGGCGATCTGCGTGGCCTTGTCCTTTAAAATACGCTCGTCCTTGGCCAGGATGTCTTCCATGATCTGCCGGGCCTTGTCGATGTCATCGTCATAGCCGATACCGAAAACCATATCCACCCGCCGGGTACCCGTGACGGTCCAGTTAATGATGTTGTCACTGGTCAACTTGGCATTGGGAATGATGACGGTTTTATTGTCAGGCGTCAGGAGGGTGGTGGTGAAGAGCTGGATCTCCTCGACGGATCCGGCTACGCCGGCTCCCTCGATGTAGTCACCCACATTGAAGGGCCTGAAAATGACCATCAGGAAACCGGCTGCAAAGTTGGAGAGGCTGCCCTGCAGGGCCAGGCCAATAGCCAGGCCGGCGGCGCCCAGGATGGCGATAAATGATGTCGTCTGGATACCCAGTTGACCCAGAGCGGCGATTATGATGAAGGCCAGCAGGGCGATATAGGCCATATTGCAGGTAAACCCGATGATGATGGGATCGATCCCCTTTCCCCCCATCATCTTACGGGTCAAATTGCGCAGGGCCTTGGCCACCCAGCGCCCCACGATAAAAATTGCCAGGGCGGTAATGATGTTGACACCGTATAAACTGACCATTTCCAGGATTTTGTCCATATAAGTTTCTGTTCCCATTTCCTCCTCCTTGTATTAAAGTTTTACGTAAACTGAGCAATTGTCACGGTTTGTTTGACTCATAAAAAAGCAACAATCCCAATTGGTTTTAGAAAGGATTCACGTGTGTAAATCAGGTAGATTGTAAAGGAATGATTAACGGAAAGATAAGCCGTATTTCTGGAAATGCAATAGGGGGAAATAAGCAAAGACATGGGTGGATTTACTATGCTTTATGTTTACACAGGCGCACGTCGCGTTGCGGAACTTAAAAAATTGCGCTTGCGCATCCCGCCCTATTTTCTTAATATATGATGCGTGAATGGGGGCGTGGGTAAAAATCGGTCGCTTATATCCAGTAACCGACACCCAGATTCCAGTAGCGCGTGACCCCTGTTATTGTCACGGCCCTGTTGTTCGGGTAAGGGGTTGCGACGTTGGGGTTGATGCTCGGAATGGTATTTCAAAGAGGTGACCTTATGGACAGAATTGGAAACGAAAAGGGCAAGTTGAGGTTTATCGTATTGCCGCTCCAGCCCGCGTCAGCGGATAGTTTCAGCGGCGTTGGCTTGGCGCTGCATTTTCTGCTGGGTAATACGGTCGTGCTGAATACCAACCTGAAAGAGTTCTGGTTTGGCTGGCGTACTAAAAAGCTGTTCCCCGTCAAGGAAGATTTTACGGCCTACCTGACCGGGCAGAACCAGCCCCTGGCATTCAAGCCGTTGAGTGAAGAACAGAAGATCCGTTTCTGGCTTTACGGCCGGGTTAAAGGGGACCTGGCCTCCCTGTCTATTTACGACAGTTCCACAGACAGTCATGCCGACACTGAAATCCGATTTTCCCCCGACGATCACCTGGTGGGTTTCCGCAAGGCATTCATCGCTCAGCTGTCCGGCTACGGCATCCCTTTTCCCGAAGCAATGCGAGCGCCGGCATTGTGGCCTGAAAAAATGTCCTACGAGGGGATGGATGTCCTGGGGCGGGCGCTGGAATCTTTCTACTACTATTCTGCCTACACCGACAAGACGGGGCGGATCGATACGGCCCCCTTTGAAAAGGCGGTGGCGCTTTCATCAGAATCCTTCATGACCCAGAACCTGCTGGGGTGGGCGCATTACCGCAACAAGGATTACCCGCCGGCCAGGGCTGGATTTTTACGGGCCGTGCTGGTCAACTCTGCAGGCACGGGTGCCATGGCCGGCCTCATGTGGTGCGGCATATTCATGAAAAATAAGGAAGAAGCGCTATTCTGGGCATCACGGGCGGCCGAGGTGCGCAACCAGGATGTCGCCAAGGCCCGGCAGAAGACGATTAAAAGATGGAATAAGTATAATTCATAAAAAACGTTTTACGTTTTAAGCCCAAGCGTCATTTTTCGGTTAGATTCCTATTTTTAAGGA
>JAFDAT010000050.1 GCA_019313725.1 Deltaproteobacteria bacterium | reverse complement strand
AATCCGTATGAAGAAAAGAATGAGAAATTGGCTAACTCAAAAAAAGCAGCTTAGTCCCTTAAAAATGTGCTTTTATTTTTTAAATTATTGCGACAACTACCTTGACAAATAGCGCAACGAAACATGCAACAGAAGATAGCTGTGAATGTTCTGTTTCTAATGAAATTGCTCGAAATATTCGTGTTTTTTTACTGAATCTGAGCTGGCATTATTCCTGGGAACAGTTAATCTCGCCATCCAAGATACCGCCCGGCTCCACCGTTAGATCCCTGCAGACAATTTTGCCCTGGCAACAACCGGTTGCCAGAATAACCAGCGTCTGCAACACCCTGAGGGTGCCGTCAAATTTCCCGCCGATGGTGATGGCCGAAACGGTCGCGTCCGCATGAATCACGCCGTCTTCGGCGATAACCACCTCGTCCCCCCGAAGATTGCCTTTGACCGCCCCTTTGACAATGAGTTGGCCGCTACAGGATATCGAACCCTCAATGGTCAATCCCCTGTCGACGATGGATATATTTTTTGATCTGTTTTTTGCCATTATATCCTCTGTATCATATTTTGCATCCCTCAGGGTTAGGTCCTATTAGATGCACTCTTCAGCAAGTACCTTCAATCGGAACACCTATATGAAAGTCGGTAGTTTCAGCGGCGCAGCCGCGTTATCTAACAAATGCGCAGCATTTGTTAGGGGCACATCTCCGCGGACATCTTCAGCGGATATTCCCTTTCCATGAGCAGCCGCCCATCAACGGTGTAGGTAAATATGGTGGCATTCTCCAGACGGCCCTTCAACGCCGATGATTTGACCTTGTATTTCAATTTACGAAAATTGTAGATGCGAAATCGTTTACCGCTCTCACCGGCCGGTTTCAGGTCCGACAGCGGGACATTCGGCAATACAATCCAATCTTCCGGATTCATATCACCATTCTTCAAAACAATCACCGAACGTCCTGACACCGGGGTATCCTTGTCACCCATGTTGATCACCTTGTACTCCACCCGCACGAATTCGGAATCCGGATCGTGGCAGACAACCAGGTTTTCGTTGGTGATATTAACCGTCGGTACAGTAGACTGGCCCCCCGCTCCGGGCTCGGTACCGGCGGCTTTCGGTACGGTCTTTTTGCGGCTGACAACGGTCGCTTTGGCCTTACCGGCGGGGTCCTTTTGCGGTTCGACGCTTTCATGCGCCTTGCCGGCATCTGGCGCCGGTTCATCAACCGGCTGTGCCTTCAGCCTGGATTCGAGGATGACCAGCCGTGCCAGCACCTTATCCTTTTCGCCTTTGAGGCTGCGGTTTTCCGCCACAATACCCGCCATATCGTGCTGGAGCATCTGCATTTTTTCCGTTCGATTCCGATAGCTGTAAAACAGTACGGCCATGGCCATGGCGAGAGTGATAAACAGCAATGTCAGCCCGATCACGATACCTTTGAAGTGTTTGACGGGGATGACTTTGCCGTCTTCGCCGATAAACAGAATATTCCATTTTTTTCTTTTGTAAGCCGTCCTGCCGGTCCCGGATGGTTTCATGATTTCAGAATGTATCCTGTATGGCTAAAAGAGCTTGCCCTGGGTGCTGTAGCCCATGTGTTTATATGCGGCCGCGGGTGTCTTGCGCCCGGACGCCGTGCGCACCACAAGGCCGGTTTTCAAAAGGTAGGGCTCCACGACGTCCACCAGTGTATCGGTCTCCTCCTGGAGGGTCGCGGCAATCGCGTCGATCCCCACCGGTCCGCCGCTATAGAATTCGATAATTGTCCGCAGATACTTGCGGTCGAGCCGTGTAAGGCCCATGATATCGACACCTTCCAGCGTGAGTGCCGCCTCGACGATATCCCGGGTAATAAATCCATCGCTCTTTACCTGGGTATAATCCCTGACCCGTTTGAGCAGCCTGTTCACGATCCTGGGTGTTCCCCTGGAACGCCTGGACAGTTCTGCTGCGGCTTGCTTGTCTATGCCGACCTCCAGCAGTACTGCCGATCGCAAGGCTATCTTAACAAGTTCCGGTTCAGCGTAGAAGTCGAGATTCCTGAAAAGCCCGAACCGATCCCGGAGCGGCGAAGAGAGCAGGCCGACGCGGGTGGTCGCTCCCACCAGTGTAAAATGGTTCAAACGGTAGCGATGGCTTCTGGCATGAATGCCTTTGTCAAAAACAAAGTCAACCGCAAAATCTTCCATGGCCGGGTAAAGAAATTCTTCCACCACCTTGGGCATACGGTGAATTTCGTCCACAAATAAAATATCCCCGTCCTCGAGGTGGGTCAGCATGCCGATGAGGTCACCCCCTTTTTCAAGGGCGGGACCGGATGTCGTGGTAAGGCGGCTTTCCATTTCATTGGCTATGATATACGCCAGCGTTGTTTTGCCCAGACCCGGTGGACCGTGAAACAGCACATGGTCCATGGCCTCCTGCCTTTTCCGAGCCGCTTCAATGGCAATTTTAAGTGTGGTCACGACCTCTGACTGACCAATGTATTCGGACAGTATTTCGGGCCTCAGGGATAAAATTTCCGTTTCTTCGTCATCCCGAAGAGATGTTCCTGAAATAACCTGCTGCTGGTCTACCAGGCCGCTTTTGAATGTATCCGCCATTTTATTCGTTAACTCACTGCATGCCTTCTATTTATTTGGTTTTTCTTATTTTTCAACGCCCGGTTCCTGCGACCGCTGCACACGATACACCTCCTCGAACAACGCTTCGGGTGTTGAAATCGCGGCATTGCTCCTGAAGGCCATGGTGACCAGTTGGCGGGCTTCAGCCATTTTGTGGCCCAGCTGCTGGACAAGCACATCGATCACCTGCTGTTCCAGGTCCTCGTCAACCGCTTTTTCCGGCACTGTGGTTTCGCGCATGAGGGCGAATTTACCCATTTTGCCCTTGAGCGTTGCAATGATTTTCTGGGCCGTTCGGTTCCCGATTCCTTTCAAAGATTTGAGGCTGTTCACATCGCCGGCCTCAATGGAAGCTGCAATATCGCCGATGGGCAGGGTCAAAGCTCTGACGGCCTTCAGGGGACCGATGGCCTCCACGGAGATGAACAACTGAAAAAAATCTTTTTCAAGCCCCTGGTTAAATCCGATCAGCACCGGCTTGGGTTGACGTTCCGTCTGTTGATGGTAGATGTAAAGCGGGACCTCCCCGCCGATGGCTTTCCCCTTGAAGGTCTTCATCACAAAAGCCGGCAGGAGTATTTCATACCCGATCTGATTGGCTAAAAGAAGGATACCGTCCTCCTCTATTTTTAGCAGTTTTCCCTCTATATACCCAATCATTTTTCAGACGGATCCTTCCCGATAACGATACAATCCGATCAGAGCCAGCCCAAGGGCGTCCGAGGCATGGTCAGGCCGAATAGGTTCCTGGAGTTTCAATTTTTGTCGAACGGCTTGCTCCAATTGAGATTTGCCGGCGTTGCCGTTTCCGGTCAAGATCTGCTTGGCAGAGCGTACGGAAACCTCGGACACCGGCACATCACATTGGTAGCCTGCCAACAGGATGACACCGGTTACTTTCCCGAGCGTAATCCCAGATTTTGGATATTGGTTGAGGGAGAAGACATCTTCAACGATCATCTGGTTCGGTTTCTCATCGTTGAGGATAGCATAGAGCCTGGAGTAGATTTTTGCGAGGCGTCCCGGCAGTGATTCACGTTTTGAAGTGCTGACTGTTCCGTATGAATATTCCCTTACCCTCAGCCCTTCTCCGGTGACAATCCCGATTCCGGTATCCGACAAGCCCGGATCTATGCCGATGATTTTTATCATATGATGAAGGTTAAGAAATTTCTCTTAATTTCTGAACAGCAATTTTCCCTTCATTGGTCTCAGGATATTTTTTGGCCAGTTCCTTCAATATCAGCCTAGCATTGGCCTTGTCCCCCAGGGAAAGAAATGCAAATCCCTGTTTGAGGAGGGAAGCCGGTACTTTATTCCCCTTGGGATAATTTTCTATGACCTTCTGGTATTCCAGAATAGCCTTTTCGTACCACTTTTCCCTGTAGTAAATTTCACCGATCCAGAACTGGGCATTGTCGGCATGTTCGGATTTGGGAAAATCCTTGATAATTTTATCGAATCCCGCCCTGGCGGCGTCGAAATCTCCCTGGTCGAAGGCCTGTTTGGAGGATATATACAAATCACCATCCGTCAGTTTTTTACCCTCGGCATCTTCCTTTGATGGTGGCTGGGTTCGAGCCAGTGCGGGTTCCAGGTTCAGGTACTGTTCGATGTACTGGAGGCGAACCTCTATCTGGTCCAGGCTGACAGCCATTTTATCAAACTTGACCTGTATTTCCCGGCCAAGATCTTCGGTAGCGTCCATCCGCTGCTTGAGCAAGTATTCGTTCTCTTCAAGGCTGCCGCGAACACCCTGCAACTCGTCCTGCAGCCCGACGATATTTGCGTTGATACCGGCATACAAGGCTCTTATTTTCTGGTCTTCCTGTACCCCTTTTGATTGGTATTCCAAAATTTCTTTACCCAGAGCCGCGCTGTCCTGCGCGAAAACTTCATTGCTTTTGCGGTCACTCTGGGTCAGTTCCGCATAATCGTTTTCCAGCTTCCGGGCTTTATTATCCAGTTCCTTGCCCAGCCGCTCCATTTTCTGCAGACGCTGGTCAAGCACGATAACATCGTCCTGGTGAGCGCACCCGATCATAAACATCAGGCAAAAGACGGTAATAACGATTTTAATCGACATTTTTCCGCAATGTTCTTTCATCTGTTAAAAATGGGCAAACAGCAGCCAGGCCACTGCTTGCCCATAACAATTGAAAACCTGAAGCAGGCCTTTCAAATCTGAAATTTAAATAAAATCCGCCCTACTCGATAACAAAGTGGACACGGCGGTTCTTGGCCCATGCTTCGGCATTGGCTACAGGATCTACCGGACGTTCTTCACCGTAGCTGATGCTTGTCAACCGTGATTCATCAACACCGATATCGACCAGGAAGGCCTTGGCGCTTTCCGCTCTTCTGTCTCCCAGGGCGATATTGTAGGCTTCCGTACCCCTTGCATCGCAATGTCCCTCGATGATGATCGAAGCGTCCGCCGTTTCAAAAAGCCAGTCCGCTTTACGTTTGAGCACTTCCGTTGCCATCATTTCAAGAGCTGAACTGTCAAAATCGAAATAAATGTCTTCGTTTTCGAACATCTGTTTGGCAGCCGCCATATCCTGCTGCATCTCAGCTTCCTTGGCAGCGTCCTCAGCCTGGCGCTGTTCCTCGATATCTTCTTCCACGGCCATTTCCCACTGCTGGGCAGCCTCTTCCTGAGCGGCCTGCTCTTCAGCGATTCGTGCTGCAGTATCGACTTCCGGCTCGACCGCGGTTTCTTCCGCAGAAGGCTCTGCCTGGGTAACCTTTTTGGCACAGGAAACCGTAAATATCAACCCCGGAATTACTACCAGAAGAGCAAGATATATCCATAATTTTTTACGCATTGTTCCCTCCTTTTTTGACCTCTTATTGAAAAATTTCATTGGTTGGTTATGTTTGGAGACCATTTCGGGCTCGTCTGCGCTCCCGGAAGAGAGATCAATCGCCTCTGGTCCGTGCCGAAAGCGGTCATAACATAAATCTTAGATATCCCCTCACGATTCGAAGAAAATACAATCAGGCTTCCATCGGGCGACCAGGACGGTGCTTCATTGTCTCCCTGGTCCTCAGTCAACCGCCGCAGATCTTTTCCGTCCACACCTATAGTGTATATATCGATGCGCCCAAGCTGCATCGTGGAAAACACTATGCTGTGACCCCTGGGAGACCAGTTGGGCTGGGTGTTGTATCTGCCCTCGAAGGTCAACCGCCTGACACGGTCCGAAACCACATTTTTAATGTAAATCTGAGGCGTCCCGGATCGTTTGGATACAAAAGCCATTTTTTTACCGTCCGGGGACCATGTGGGCTCTACATCGATACCCCGGCTTGTTGTCAATCTTTTAATAATTTTCCCCCGTCCGGTCAACAGATAAATTTCCTGGTCACCGGAAAAAGAAAGTGTGGCGGCCAGTTCAAATTTGCCTGGCACCCATGCAGGCGTTATCAGGATACCTTTCCGGGTCACGACTGCCCCATTTTTTTCTTTTATATTCATTATATAGAGATCGGGTTTTCCTCTAGCATAAGATGTATAGGCCAGCCATTTTGCGTCCGATGACCAGGCCGGAAACAACGATAGATCGTTGTCTGTCGTAAACTGCCGGGGGTTGTACCCGTCAAATTCGGAAATAAAAATTTCTTTCACCCCACCTTCTGCATTGACGAATGCCACCCGGCTGTTGAAAACACCCCGAGTCCCGGTCAGGTGAAACATCACCTCCCCGCAAAAACGCTGAATTATCTGGCGCAGATTACTTTCGCGACCTTTGTACCGTTTCCCGATAATCATTTTTTCCTGAAACGTGTCGAACATCCTCAGTTCCAACTCGATGTAATCATCGTCGGCAGCCACACCGCCGGTAAGCAGCAACTCCGAGCCGATTACCGTCCAGTTGCGAAAGTTTATACGCGCGGCAGTGATATCCGGATTACGGGGATCCGCCAGGAAGGCCCCCCGGTCGAGCATTTTGAAATACCCTGTAAACGCAAGGGTTTTCGACAAAGAATCAGCCAGCTTTACCGAAAGCACCTCCCCCTTTTTGTTCTCCGACATATTCTTGAAACGGGGTATGGCTGTGGGGATCTTGCGTAAAAAGGGGTTGCTGATGTCGATGTATTCGTATTCTTCGGCCCCGGCGGCCGGGAGAAACGCCATGAACCCGACCAGACATACAACGGTCAAAATTTTGGTAATATTTAGCTTACGCATAGTATTCAGTCTTATAAGGTGAAACTGGAACCATTTATTAAACAAAGATAAAATTCTTGGGTTTAAATGCAATCAAATGACCCTTTATACCTTTAATTCCGGTATGGCATGCATTCACACAAAAAAACAGACTATCATTTAACCCCTTCCGGTGTAAACCGCAATCCCATCTGCACGTACGGGCGGATGATGGCCGCAGGGTGCGGGTCCACCGGATTGGCTTTCATGATCGCTCTAAAAGCCGATTCATCAAAATGCGTGTTCCCGGAACGGTCGGTAAAAAACAGATCGCGTATCTCGCCGTTGGGCATGATCTTGAACACCAGCATGGTCTGCAGGTCGCGCCGGCCTCCGGCCAACTGCTCGGGAAAAGCCCAGTTTTTCTGGATCTGATAGGCAATCTCGATCCTGTAAATATCGATGAGTTCGCCGACCCTGCCCCCCTGACCACTGCCGTCACCGGCTCTATTGGAAGACGGCTGTGCCTGAGTGGCTTTCGGCTCCGAACGCTTTTCAACCTCCTGTGCTTCGACCTTGGTCTTTAATCGATCCAATGCCGAAGTGCGTCGTTCAGACGAGGTTTTTTCAACTTTTTTCTCAATATCCTTAAGCGCACTTTTCTTGACTTTGGAAGCTTTGAATGTTTTTTTCTTCAAAGAAACCTTGGGCTTGCCGGACGTCGAAACAACCGGTGTTTTTTTCTCGGGCTTTGGAGCGATTTTTACGGTTTTTTTACGGGTCTCCTTTTTTTTGGATATTTTGGCTTTGGAAGCCGGTGCCGTTTTTTTTGAAACCGGACTCGAATGCGCCGCCTGCGAAGGCGTTGCCACCAGGCTGACGTTTATCACCGACTGCCTTGGAAATTTTCTGGGTTTGTGTTTCTGGGCAACCAGAAAGGCACCAAAAAAAACCAGATGACAGATAAGGGAGATACCGAATGCCCAGTATATCAAGCGTCTCTCATGGGCCATCTCAATGACCAGGACGGCCCGTGATGACCGTTTGCTGCTGCCGTGCTGCCTATTTCTTTTTATCATCGCTGGTATCGTCATCCGGCACGGTGATCATGCCCAATTTTTCAACCCCTGCTCCCTTGATCTCCGACATAACGTATACAACCATACCGTATGATATGGTTTTATCGGCCCTCAGATAGACATCCCGGTCGGTGCGACCCTTCAGGATTTTTACCAGCTTCTCGTTCAAATTTTCAGCGGCGATTTTGAAATCATTAATGTAAATCTGATTATTTTTATCTATCGAGACAATGAGTTGTTCGGTTTCCGAAGCGATCGGTTTGGCAGTAGCCTCCGGAAGAGAGACTTCGACCCCCTGGATCATCATGGGAGTGGTCACCATGAATATAATCAACAGAACCAGCATGACGTCCACGAAAGGCGTCACGTTGATTTCTGACATCAGGCGATCGTCATTACCCCCGATTGCCATTTATTCTCCTCCTTTCAACCATCATGATATCCCGTTCAATGATATTGAGGAAATCAGCCGAAAAACTGTGCAGTTCAGACTCCAGGGTCTTGATCTTCTGCATGAAATAGTTGAAGGCGATGACCGCCGGAATGGCCACGGCCAGCCCGGCTGCTGTCGCCACCAGCGCTTCGGAAATACCCGGAGCAACCACGGCCAGGCTCGCGGAGCCCCGCGCACCAATGCCGTGAAATGAGTTCATGATACCCCACACCGTCCCGAACAGCCCGATAAAGGGGGTCGTATTGCCCGTGGTCGCCAGAAAAGGCACCATCTGCGTCATCCGAGTGGTTTCCGTATTGATGGCCCTGCGCAGGGCTCTCTTGACATTGTCCATACCGGCGAACCGTCCCCCCATGGTATTCTGCCCTTCGCCCGGGCCACCGGATGCCGATGACATTCCGGTCTGGCTGATTTTCTTCAGTTCCACATAACCGATACGAAATATTCTGGCGATGGGGCTGCCCTGGAGTTCCTTGGCTTCTTTGTAGGCATTGGACAGGTCGCGGCTCTTCCAGAAAAGATCGGTAAAGAGCGCCGACTCCTGATAGGCTCTCTTGATATAACGATATTTTATGACTATGATGGCCCATGAGGTCACGGAAAAGAATAGCAGGAGAAGCAGGACAAACTGGACCATCAGCCCCGCGCTACTGATCATGGTGATTAAATTAATCTGCTGCATTATATGGCCACTCCGATCATGCTGGGTCAACTAATTAATGTTAATTAAGAATAATTATCATATATGTATATCTAATACAATCCTGACCGCTATGTCAAGGTCTTTGGTTTTGAATAGCCGTAAATTAACATATCTTTTACACGAGGAGCTTTTCATGAAATCCATTGTCAACCTGCTGTTTGAGGCCCGGCATCTCAAAGACATTCCCCGCACAGGCTACAACTTTCTGGGTATCGGCAAGGAATCGGTCGCCGAGCACTCGTTCACGACCACTTTTATCGCCTACGTCATGTCAGATCTGGAACCTGATGCCGATGCACTGCACCTGGTCAGCCTCTGCCTGGTTCATGACCTGCCGGAATCGAGAATCGGCGACCTCAATTCGGTCCAGAAAACCTATGTCTCACCCGATGAATATGCGGCCGCCCAAGACATCGGCAAGGGTACCCCCTTAGGTGAATCCTTGCCCGGACTGATCAGAGAGTTCAATGAAGGCCGGACACTTGAAGCCCGGCTCGCCAGAGACGCCGACCAGATCTCTTTTATTCTTGAACTGAAGAACCTTGCCGACATCGGTTATGCGCCGCCTGAAAAATGGCTCCCGTATGTCCTCGGACGCCTGAAAACGGACATCGGCAGAAAAATGGCCGACTGCATCATGCAGACCGAGCGGGATGAATGGTGGCTGAAAAATCTTATTGACACCCAAGAAAGAACTAAATAGATAATTTAGGGTTTGCGAAGAAATAAGTTCGCAAATTTTCAGAGTTCAGGCGCCCGCTCAGCAAGGCACGAAAATGCAGGAATATCTGGCATATATCAAGTTTTCGCAACACCGCTGAGCGGGATGGATGGGCGCTGAAAATGTGAAGTTATTTTTGAGCGAGCCCTTAGTTTACCGAAATTTGCATGCCCGCATGGGCACACGGAGGGACGTATGCAATGGATTACTGACTTTTTCGGCTCATCCGTCGGGAAAAAACTGTTGATGGCGCTGACAGGATTCTGTTTTGTCGGTTTTCTGACGGGCCACCTGGTCGGCAACCTGACCCTTTATGGAGGGAAGGGTGCCTTCAACGCTTATGCCGAACACCTGCACGCGTTAGGGCCGCTCATCACCTTTGCCGAACTGGGACTTTTATGCCTGGCCATTATCCATGTCCTCACAGGTATAATTCTCTTTTTTCAAAACCTAAAAGCGCGACCCGTCAGGTACGTGGTGAATAAAAATGCGGGCGGGCGCACCATCAGCTCCGCACTGATGCCCTATACGGGATTCGCCATCCTTCTGTTTCTCATCTATCACCTGCTCCAGTTTCACTTTGTGGACAAGACCGCCACCACCACCATATACGACATCGTATCGCTGGCCTTCGCCAATGTATTGAATATCTCGCTTTACCTGGCCGCCATGGTTGTGGTTGCGCTACATATCAGGCATGGATTCTGGAGTTTGTTTCAAACCCTGGGTGCAAACCACCCCAAATACATGCCGGTCATAATGGGTGCCAGCATCGTTATCAGCCTCATTTTCGGTATCGGTTTCGGATTTCTCCCGATTTATGTTTCGTTTTCGGGATAAGGAGGACATCATATGCAGCTCAATGCACACATTCCGGGCGGCCCCCTTGCACAGAAATGGGACCGGCATCGTTTTGAACTGAAGCTTGTCAACCCGGCCAATAAAAGAAAGTTCGACATCATTGTCGTGGGAACGGGGCTGGCAGGCGGTTCTGCCGCGGCCTCACTGGCCGAACTCGGCTACAATGTTAAATCCTTCTGCATCCAGGATACACCGCGCAGGGCTCACAGCATTGCGGCCCAGGGCGGTATTAACGCAGCCAAAAATTATCAGAACGAGGGCGACAGCATATGGCGGTTGTTCTATGATACGGTGAAGGGCGGTGACTTCAGAGCCAGGGAAGCCAATGTCTACCGCCTGGCACAGATCAGCAGCGAAATTATCGACCAATGTGTAGCCCAGGGAGTCCCCTTTGCACGGGATTACGGCGGACTTTTAGCCAACCGTTCATTTGGCGGCGCTCAGGTGTCCAGAACTTTCTATGCCCGCGGACAGACCGGACAGCAACTGCTGCTGGGCGCTTACAGCGCCTTGATGCGCCAGGTAACCGAAGGGCGCGTGACCATGTTCCCCCGGCGTGAAATGCTGGATATTGTGCTCATCGACGGTCAGGCCAGGGGTATCATCGTCCGCAACCTGGTCACCGGGGAAACGGAGCGGCACGCTGCCGATGCCGTGGTGCTTTGTACCGGCGGATACGGAAACGTGTTTTTTCTTTCCACCAATGCCATGGCCAGCAATGTCACCGCAGCCTATCGTGCGCACAAAAAAGGGGCCTTGTTTGCCAACCCCTGTTTCACCCAGATACACCCGACCTGCATACCGGTGCACGGCACCTACCAGTCCAAGCTGACCTTGATGAGCGAAAGCCTCAGGAATGACGGGCGGGTGTGGGTCCCGCTAAAGCCGGGCGACACCCGCCGACCGGAAGAGATCCCCGAGGAGGAAAGAGATTACTATCTCGAAAACAAATACCCCAGTTTCGGAAACCTGGTACCCCGTGATGTCGCCTCCCGCAATGCCAAGGAGCAGTGCGACAGAGACAAAGGCGTAGGCGACACCCGCCTGGCGGTCTATCTCGATTTTAAAGACGCCATCCAGCGCGACGGCAGGGACGTCATCGAAAAAAAATACGGTAACCTCTTTCAGATGTATCATAAGATCTCCGCCGAAAACCCCTACGAAACACCGATGATGATATACCCGGCGGTGCATTACACCATGGGTGGGCTTTGGGTTGACTACAACCTGATGAGCACCGTCCCGGGGTTGTTCGTGCTGGGTGAAGCCAATTTCTCTGATCACGGAGCCAACCGCCTGGGTGCGAGCGCCCTCATGCAGGGATTGGCCGACGGTTATTTCGTCATTCCTTATACCATCGGCGGATACCTGGCCGGAACGCCGCTGAAGCCCGTGACAACCGACCATTACGAATTTAAAAATGCCGACCTGGCCATCACGGAGATGACCCGGAAACTGCTTGCCGTCGACGGCAGCAGAACCGTGGACGATTTTCACAGGGAACTGGGCACGATCATGTGGGACTACTGCGGCATGGCCAGAGATAACGAAGGGCTGACCAAAGCCAAAGGCATGATCCGGAAACTCCGTGAAGAATTCTGGAGAAATGTAACCGTCCCGGGCAAAGATATGGACTTCAATCAGAGCCTCGAACGCGCCGGCCGGGTAGCCGATTTTCTTGAATTCGCCGAACTGATGATCCTGGACGGCCTGGACCGCCAGGAATCCTGCGGAGGGCATTTCAACGAAGCCTATCAGACGGATGAAAACGAAGCCCTGCGCGATGATGAAAATTTCTGCCATGTTTCAGCCTGGGAATACCGGGAAGCAGGCGAGGAACCTGTGATGCACAAGGAACCACTTGTCTTTGAAAACGTAAAATTAACCCAAAGGAGCTACAAGTGACGAAAACAATCAACCTCACCCTGAAAATATGGCGCCAGGCAGGGCCCGGCAGCAAAGGCCG